>JANQZX010000102.1 GCA_030728245.1 Saprospiraceae bacterium
ATAAAGAGTATCTTCCTTAAATTGATAAATAATTCTTTTTCTGGTAGATTTTTCTTGTGCCACGTCGAAAACAAAGTTTTTTGTTTTCACTGTAGCTTCACGAATATATTTTTTCAATGATTCGTCCGGAATAAAGGGTGGATTTAATCCCCACCAAGGTATTTTGCCATAGGAAATGAAGTATTTTAATAAAGTAAAATCTCTTTCCTGCAAAGAAAAGGTTTTTACCTCCGATGATTTTTTATAAGTTTCTGACGAAAATGTTTCTTTAAACCAATTCTTTAATGAATTTTTAAACTGAGAAATGAGCTGACTTCGAGATTGCATCAAAGAAATATCACCTAAATCCAGTTCAATTTTTTCTATTTGTATCGTCTGATCTTTAATTTGGTAAGAATCTAAAAGCTCTTGTAAAAATAGGGGTAGTTCAACCTCTGTTATACTGGAAATAATATTAGCTACCTGTTGATAATCTTTTTCCGTAGGAATTTGAATGTCAAATGTCAGTATTTCAATGTTATGTCCTTCCCTGTCATTTTTCATGCCTTAATCGTAAGAAAGAATTAGCTGAACTATTTGAAGCGAGAGATTATCCAGGGAATTAAAATCAGGATTTAATTTTTGTTTTTCTTCCAGCCATTTTTGGTATACAACTTCAAAAATGCTCATTTTTTCAATATCAATAAAATATAATTTAAAATTAAAATGAGCTGGAATTAAACTATTTAGTGTCTCTTTTAAGAGACTTTTAAAATCTTCATTTTGAAATCTTGCTGGCCAATTTGGAAAAATTATACTTGAGGCATTAGAAAATTCAAAATTAATGGGAAACATAGTTGCTGGAGATGATTGTTGTAAGATTTCAAAAGATGACTCCAGTTCTTTTTTTCCTTCAACAATATCCTGAAAGTATTGAATAGCCATGTCCATTTCTTTTTCAGCGACGAAAGTGGAGTAAAATTCTTTTTGAATTTTACCAATAATTTCATTCCGATCATTGTAAAGGACTACCTGATATTTAGTTTGTTGCACTAATTCAATAATGCCATAATTTTCCTTTTTCACTCCTATAAATGGAAAATCTTCGACTAAATTTTTCAGCTTGACAATATTATTTGATGTAGTACCAGTAAGGTATATTTCACCTTTTTCGTCATAAAAATGTAAAATATAAATAAGTTCCTCCAGTGGCCGAAGCAGTATATGTTCTAGGAGGTGAAAACCTTCACAAAGCAGGTTTAAAGAAATAAAACGTTCTATTGCTTTATTTAATTTGTCAAGACAATGTGCTTCTTCTTTGGATTCAAATATTACTGTTTCAATATTTATTTGAGGACTTTTATAAATTAAATGATAAAGTAAATCCGGATACGATCCCGTTCGTACTAACTTATAGTATTGATTTGAAATACCATGTAGAAATAAATCATGAATTAAATGACTATTTTCAGCGTAGAAAAACACTTTATCGTTTTCATAAGCTCCATCTTTTAATCTTAGTACCTCTAATGATTGATTATTTTCAAGTGTTAAGGAAGCTTTAACCCAATTTTGCCTTAGATTTTCCTCTTTTTGGATATTTGCATACTGAATTAGTGGTTTAACAAATGATTTTATTTCTAGATTTTTAATATTCAATAAAAGGCTTAATTTTTGAGCAATACCCGAAATATTTTTAGAATCCCAGGAGGGTTTCAAATAATTAAACCCAACACCTCTTTTATATCCAATATTTAAAATTTGTTCAAGGAATCGAATCTTTGCAAGAATCATCTCATTTTCAACATCTTCTTTAGAAGATAATCCGCGCAGATTTTCAAATTTTTTCAAAATATCATCAGGAAAAGTTTCCCCAAAACGAGCTAATAAATGATCAAGTATCCTATTTCTTCTTTCAAAAAAAGGATCCATTTCCGCATTTATTTTTTTCAGATTTCTTTCATACTGATCTAAATTCTCTCCAGTTACTATTTTATTTAGCTGTGGAATATCATGAGGTATTTGGAAAAAATAGGATTGATTTAATTCGAGATTTATGGAATATAATTTTTTAGTATTTACTAATTGAGCTAAATAGTTTGCTAATATTTGTTCGAAAAAAGTTAAATAAGCTTTAAGTTGGAATGCTTGCGCTCTTCTTTGATAGGAAGCAGATGATGGTAGAGAATTCTCTTTAAGACCATAAATATCGGGCAACTCATTCTGTATAGAATAATAAGCTTTAATTTCTTCTTCATTGAACCGTCCTTGAATAATTTCCTGGGAAACTATTTTTGGGGTTCTATAGTTTTGCAAAGTATCTGCGATTTGTGAATTAAAGAATTGTTGTGTGGTTTGGGGATCTGTTTTATATTGAAGATTATTCTTTAATATGATTATATTATTACCTGAATCTTCATTTTGCAATAAATTTTTATCAAGAATAGGAAATTCATCGTTTTCAAAGGTAATCAGATTTTCATGACATCGAACCTCATTTTTCATTAAACTAAGTTCTTCAACATATTTTACACCTGGAACATCAGTAATAAGTTCTTTGATTCGAGATAAATAAATTCCTTTTACGGCTGGTTTTAAATCATTATCATCTAAATAACCAAAAGGAAGCGAAGGTCCCTGAAAAATAATATCCGGATTAATCCCTTCTTTCAATAAATCATCAGGATGTTGGAATTTAATTTCAGGGTTTAAGAATTCATTGATTTTTGAAAATATTTGAGCTACCAATAATTCACCAACGGTATCAGGATCGATTTGTATTTTACCATGGAGGCTTATTTTCACCCCGGTCATAATAATTATCTTATTGATATCAAAGCCAATAATTCTATTTTCATTAAATTCATATTTAATTTTAGTGATTAGATCATTTTTTTCTTCAGTTTTCAATTCCTTACCAGCTTGAACTAGAATATCTATAAGACCTTGATAACCTGCTCCATCATCTTTTATAGGATGAATCCAACAATTTTTTATTTCTGGAATTTTACCAATTAACAATTTTCTATAATCATTAACGATAATGGGACTTGAGGGAAATATTTGAGAAGGTGGGAACAATAAATTGTTGGATTTTTTATGGTCTTTATCATTTTGAATATACAATAAATCTGTGATAGGGAATTGGGTTCTGTAAGCTAAATCAGTTATGGCATAGCACAATTGTTCCATAAAAGTAACGCCAGGGTCGTGATAGTTATAATCCGTCCAAATATTTCCAGAAAATTGCTGAGCAAAATTTAGCGCTTTTTCTCTCAACCATTCATAGTCTAGGGATGGATGTTCATAATTTTCTTTACTTATCGTTTGTGCTTTTTTCATTATTCTTTTTAGACTTTATTCAGAGATAGACCAAAGCTTTGTTACGTGAAAATTAATTTGATAGGGTTCTGCATTTTGATCATTTAAGCCATAATGTCTTCTGGTTCTGACCTGTAAGGCATAATTATTAACGGTTCCAGTCCATCTGAATTGTAATTGATTTAAAAATCCACCATAATTAGCGGCGGTTTTCCGAATGGACCATTTTGACAAATAGCCACCAAAAGTAGCTAAGGCAATAGCATGGGCTATAGCATAACGACCGCTTCCTTTTTTGCCACTAATTTGTGCCATGACCTCAAAGGCATGTATTTCATCAAGTTCTGCTATTATATCATGCCATTTAGCATCTCCTGGAACCTGTCCCTCAACAAAAGTTCCTTTTCTGGCATCCATTCCAATACATCCTTTTACTTCTAATTTTGATGTAGGGTTTGAAATACCAATGCCTATGTTTCCGCCGTTTTTTAGCACCAATCTATGATCATTATCTGTCTGATGAAAAGATAATCCTTTTGAATTTCCATCATTTAAGCTAATAAACCATTCTGGGTTTGATTTTTGTGAATTTTCATAAAAAGAGAGAAGTCTTTTTGAATAACCCATAGGAGCGATTCGAAAGCCATCTTCAACACTTCTTCCAATGCCATCTTCCACAATATTAATAGAAGAATCAATTAAGTCAGCAAAATTAGTTTCTGTAGGAACACTACCTTTCCTAAAGAAATTTTTTAAGGTTATCCTATTTAAAATAGCCATGATTAATTAAAAGTTGAGGGTGAATAAAATAGGATATTGGTTTGCCTTATCTGACATTTCATTGATATTCTTAGGTTCTAAATCATCCATCGATGGAGGAATATCAGAAGCAATGACTAATGTGTTTCCAATGCGGAAATCGGAGAGGTCCGCAGGTTCAGGCACATGGAATTGGGGCTTTTCCAATATGGAAATGTCATTAGAAAAACTTGGTATTAAAACAGACCAAGGGGTGCCTCCTTTTAATAAACTATCTGTTGATTCTATATCTGAGGCGGTGTCTTTCAATAAATAAAGCCCATTATCATTCATTTGTAATTGAATGACTGAAAGCCCAGTGACAAATTTGACATAAGGTCTGGATTCAACAAATTGTATCAAGGCAGATTTTTTAATAGAACCACCTAAAGAAGCATCCACATTATCATTGTAGAACCAGGGACATATAAATTGAAGTAAATCTTTTTGTAATTCTCTGATATAACGACCTGTAGATTTACCTTCAAAAATTACTTTTGCTTTTAATCTGAGATATTCATAACTAGGATTCCTAATTTCCAACTTTAGAAAAGGACTAGTGTGGGCACTGATGAAATCTCTAATTTCTTCTATGAGTTCTGGATTTAATTTAGGTTCATAAAATTGTTTTTCACCATTTACTTTAGGTATGGCAACGATGACAATTTCTCCTTTAGAAATGAAACTTTCATGACTATTATATCCAATACATTTTACTTGATTTAATTCATCAAATTTATTTAATAGCATGTGTTCAATATCCCATCTAGTCAAACATCGGTTTTTATGCCTAATTCGTTCTGCTACTCTAGTATGAAAAATATTTTCGGATTCTTGATGGGTGCCATTAAAGGAATCTAAGGGTTGTATAATATTCACTATTCCTTCTATCGGTATAAAAAGATCACTTATACTATTTGCTGGTAATTGAATAGGATGATTTAACGAATCTGGGTTATTCTCATAAGTTGCAGTAGTTGCATTGGTATAAATTGTAATTATTTTACTAAATAAATCTGCTTTTTGTCTGGTTGCTGCTCTAATCCAATAATTATCTCCTGGTAAAATATCATTATTTTTTGTCAAATTTTCTGGAAGTGCAAAACTAATTATACCTGTAACCATTAGGTTTCTGGTGCCATCATTTAAGATACCATCAGGTTCAAAATCAATCCATTCTTCACGAGAGAGATATTGCCATTTAACATCAGGTCTATGTCCAATTTCCCAATTTTCACTTCTTTTTGTATGAAACAATAGGTTTAATTGCTGGGGTAAATTTAAATTTTCAATGCCTATAAATAAATACCCTTCATCCGCTAAGCTTGGTATAATTTCTTTTCTTTTGGGTTTGCCTTCTGAAAATATATTTTCTATGCCGAAAGGATGTAAATGGTAAATTTTTTCCTCTTTAGCCCGATTATTTTCATAGAGTTTTCTTTCATCAAACTGGAATTTGCTTGTAGATGAATAGGATATTTTGAAATCAGAAACTATTGGAAAAACAGGATTATTTGGTACTAATTTTACTGGCTTTTCTCCGGAAAGCAAAGAATTTGGTTTTGCATTTTCAGTAACTGCATTTACAAATATTTTAGGATATAAATCAAAACCAAAACCCATGGGAGGGTTTGATAAAGTAAATTTAAGAAATCCTGTTTGCTTTTCGCTGTTATACTGCTCCGTCACTTCTTCTGATAGGTTGTAATTCGGTTGGATTTGAAGTTTGGAAAAATCAATCTGATCAAAGGTTACGTTTTCAGGAATACCATCTAAAGGTTCTGCGTTGAATAAGGAAAATTTTTGTGCTTCAACACGATTTTCAGGATTAAATTGAAAATTAGAAAGACCAGTTAGACTTACCGTAAAAGATGTGGCTTCGATATTTTTTTGATAAGCCTCATAATGTGAAATAAAGGTTCCTCCATCGAGTCCTAAGGGTTGATATTCTATGGCTATTTTTAAATCGTTTAAATCTTTTGAAAATAATTCAGTGCTGCCAACAACAAAATAGGACCCTATGTTAGGCATTGGTCCTAAAAGGGGAAAAGGGTTTGAAAAATCAATAGGTCCTAAATGGTTAAATAAATTTATATTTTTTAGCTTTTTTACTTTAACCCCAAGTTCAATCTCATTTAAATGCATATTTTCTAAGTAAGAATAAGGATGAGTGGTTAGCCCACCACTCATTAAAACACGCATAATGGGTTGTATTGAATTATAATTACCTAGATGAATTTCTTCATTAAATGGTATAATAGCGGGAATAGATTCATCAAGATCGAAATTAAGGGTTATTGGATCTTTTGTCCAATCAGTAGGTGTAATGACACGATAACTATTTGGAGAAACCCAACCATCTTCCGCAGTTAATGATATGGTGAAAGCATGAGCAAATACTTCGTGGAAAACTTCTTCAGGTTTAATATGTCTTTTTTCTGCAATGTCCAGGAGCAGAAAAGTAAGCTTGTCAATTGATTCGGGGGAAAAATAAAAAGATAAAGTGATGGATCGGATACCACCACATAATCTTAAGGTAGGGGATGAAATGGCAAAACCTATATTAATATTTGACATTGTTTTTTCTTCCTCTCCTAAGAAAAGTTGTTCCTCACCTAGTGATGCAAATGCTTCGAAGTCAGTTGTATCATTTATTTCCTTCCCGTAAATTCCCGAAACTAATCTAAATTGAGAATAAACATCTACCAGTGGATTTCTGCTAACGTAAAGTGTGATTAATTTATTTATGGAAGCAGAGCTTACTTGAATTCCTTGATCAATTTTATATTTTTCGGGAAAACCTTCTTCGTTTTGTCCCGCATGTAAAATGGTATCCTGGTCTAGAAAAATATCTTTGTAATCAGGATTTAAAATGGCATAAACAAAGATTGAATCTGGATTACCGGCTTTAGGTTTTTGGCCTAAAACTTTAGCGTAGAAGAAGTCTAAATGTTTGTGGGTCAGTTTGTTTAAATCGGTTTTTAAAACAGCAAACAATTCAAGAAATGCAAAAATTAAACCATTATGAGGTGGGTGATTTTCGTTCTCATAAAATGTTTTTTTAAATGAATCAGGAGCTTTAAAATTTAAGGATCTAAAGATGGAGATGATAGGGGGATACAATAAAATAACTTCTTTTATGGCGTGACTTATTTGTTCTAATTCATTATCACCGAAATGATAAATAGATATGGGTTCTGTATCTTCAATTTTCCAAATAGATAAAAAGCAGGAATAATCATTTTGCATGGTAATGGGCAAATCGCTGGACATTTTAGCCATATCATAAGCTAAAAGCTTAGAAAGTAGGGTAGAACCCTCTGCTGTTATTGCGGTGTAAAGTTCATTTTCGATAGAAGTAATATGAATACCTTTATTTGTTTCTGAGGCCCTTTTATACCAGGTATTTAATTGTTTTAGGAGGTCTAAACAAAAAACGAAGAATTGTTCAAATTGATTAATTTTAGCTAATAACTCATCATAACCTTCAAATAAGTTGAGAATTTTTATTTTTTCTTTTTCAATGGATTCAATATTAACGCCAGCAATTTCAGCTAATAAAAACGAATCATCACCCTCAAAAAATGATTTCCAGGTTTCATTTTCATTGCCATCTACGGCATAGAATTTTAATAACTGCGCATGTTTATATACATATTGCAGAAAATCGCCGGTAGTGCGTTCGTCAGGCAAAAAATATTGACAATCAAGCGCTTTGTTTACACGATTTTTCCTTGAAGATCCTTGGTAAGAGTATAAAGTATTCAACGTAATTTAATTTGTTAGGTGATACTGGTTCCTTCGGCAAAATAAAAAGGATAAACAATATTATTTCTAACATTGGTACTTTCAATTTCATAATCAACGTTAATTTGTAGGATGCCATCCAAAAGTCTCTCTTTATTTGCTGAAATGTTATGAATAAAAAGGCGAGGTTCATTTATTCGAAGGGCAAGGGATATGTCCTTTAATATCCAATCAATATTATTTTGAGAAGACATTTCAAATACATGCTGATAAAGTGGATTTCCATATTCTGGACGCATATCCCTTTCACCTAATTTGGTGCCGAGAAAAATTTCAATACTTTGTTTAATATCTTCTTCATCACTGACAAGTTGCACCCCTTTTAGCTCGAGATGAAAAGTAGGCGGGAAACTCCATCCAGTACCAAGAAATGATTTATCTGTTGACATATTTA
This sequence comes from Saprospiraceae bacterium, assembly GCA_030728245.1. Lineage (GTDB taxonomy): Bacteria > Bacteroidota > Bacteroidia > Chitinophagales > Saprospiraceae > BJGN01. The sequence continues at coordinate 8,300 of JANQZX010000102.1, forward strand.
TCCTCCTATGATTACCGTTGGACAACCTAATACAATACTACCACCATGAGAACAGGTATCGCCCATTCTGGCTGCTGGTTTTTTTCCAATAAAAACGGTAGCAGACCCTTTCATAATGGTATCTGGAGGACCAACGCAAATTGCTTTATCACCCATTACGGCAGCGGGCAATTTTGAAATAAATACAGTCCAGCAACCTGGACCAATGATTGGTCCTCCTACATGTGGAATTGGACCTGTCATCATAGGACAGACATGTAAATCGAAAATTCTTGCGGCAAATGGCATGTTTGTTTGTTTTAATTTATCATAACAATTCCTCCTTTCACTACAGTTTGAAGTGAAGACTCAAGTTGTGCTTGCATCGTACCTTTTAAAGTGGCATTTAAGGTAGCTTCAGCAGCTACATTTAATCCCTTAATATCAACAGTACCTAAAGCACAAGATGCAGCTATACCAGTAGTTCCTACAAGGTTTAATTTCTTTCCACTTTTAAGGGTAATATCGCCATTACTTGACATAAAAATACCTGAAGTGGACATTTTAATCGTACTCCCATTAACATCTTTTATGGTGATTCCCCTAGCTTTGTCAGAAATGATAATTGAGTTACCACCAGGAGTTAGTAAGGTAAGAATTTTATTCTGGTCATCAAATTCAAGTTTCATTAAAGATTTTGAATAAATGGCTTTTTTGGGATTTGTCGCACTCATCGTTTCTGGTGGAGCATTTGAACTATTATAAAGGCATCCTAAAACTACGGGGAATCGTGGATCTTCATCTAAAAAACCGACAACTACGGAAGATCCTATTTCGGGAATAAAAAAACTACCTGCTTTTGCCGTGGCGTAAAGGTGACTTAATCGTGCCCAAATTCCCAGTCCTGTTTGTTTCAAGGTTGGGATTAACACTTGAATTTTGTATTCTCCCCCTGGATCCGAAGCTATCTTGGTAACTTTTCCGATATGTAATCCTTTAACTGGATTATAAATTGGCAGTTGATTAGGCGTTTTATCGCCATTTAAAACATTTGGTTGTAGTCCAAATTTAATTTTAGTTAAATATATTCCATCTGCCATAGTATGTTCTATACCCGTAATCAGGGTGTCACCATCGAAATGGCTTCCGAAACCTTTCAATGTTACGATACTACCAAGTAAAAATTTATTTAACCCTCGAAAAGTAATAGTCCCTCTTATTCTTTGAATTCTTGATAAAACCAGTAAGGCATCAGCATAAACCTTTAATTCTGAGGACAGCATTGGACTATAATAATTCAATTTTAATATAGGTGGACTGGCTACAATACCTAACGTTTTACCTGTTAAATCACCTTGCTTGGGGAATCCTGAAGGTTCTGAACCTGTCTGGCTGACTGCTGCATTGGTATATGGATTGAAAGTTCCGGCAGAAACTCCCTGTAGTTGAGTGGTTGCATCTATTTCTCCTTCGAAATCAGCGATATTATCTCCATATGTTAAAACTGTATTTAAAAATGATAATAACAAAGCAAAAAAAGAGGGAATGGGTTTTCCTACTGTTAATTTCCCTTGGCTATTGTAAACAACAAAACCATTTGCTTTAGCACGGAGTAAGAGAAAATCCCAGTCTGTCATTTCGTGTTGAATAAGAAAAGGATGGGTATAAGTTGTATATGTAATGAGTTTATCTAACCCAACCTCGGAAATTAAGGTGCTAAAAATAGCGCTATCTGTCTTTTTCTCATATATCTCTGATTTTTTTTGAAAGGTCATTTCAATGGCTTTATCAGCACATTCTAAGATTACCAAATTTTTATAAGAGGCATTTTGGTAACCTGGTTTGATAGATATACTATGCTTAACAATAATTCCACTAAAAACTACCTTATTTATCTGGTCAAAACCCATACTAATTTTAACTTCTACTCCAGGTTTAAAATAAGTTTCTTCACTTTCTGGAAATAGATTTAAGGCTGTATCCCCGCCAATAATTTCAATTTTTGCCCGGGCAATTTTGTTAACCTCTTCGGAGGTTGAAATTTTATAGACTATTAAATCTGAGGGAAGTAAAGACCCATTAAAAAAAACGTCGAAAGAAGCGGGTTTTCCAATAGAAGCTAATGGTGATATTCCAAACATAATACATCGTTATTTTTCCAAAGGGGGAAACAATAATTTTTCTCCAAGTTTAAGTCTTCTAAAAGATGGCAGATTATTGATTTCTGCAATTTTCAAGTAATATTTTTTATCGCTGTAAAACTCTTTACACAATGCTGGCAGCGTATCACCTACTTTTATAGTAGGTATTCTGGTAATATCTGGACTTTGAAATTTTGATTCTATTACACTTGGGTCAATGAATTCTTCGATGGTAATAGAAACTTCAGCCCGAACAGCTTTCCCAAATGAACTAAAATAAGTATATTCTATCCCTAAATCGGACACGATGCCTTTCAATGAAATATCCCCCCAAACTAAATGCACGTAGGGTGGCATGTGTGTGGAACGAAGAGGAAGAATAGTAACTTCTTTTAACTTTTTAATGGAATTTTCCAACCCGAGGAAATAACTCATTTCGGAAGGTAAAAATGCATAAATATTAATAAATTCTGCACCGGGAACACTTGGAATAACACCTGTTAAGTCGAGGGTAAAATTAAATGATGCAGTTTCCTTAAAATAAGTAGCTGATTTCTGTGGAATGGCACCTCCATTGGCACTTGTAGGTTTTTCCTCATCACCACCACTTTTTTCATAACTTAATTTAACACTGGCAGGATTTATTTGGAGCTGATAGGTACCTTCACTAAAAAACCAACCCCAACTTATATAAGAATATTTTGCATAAGCTGTAATAGAAAGATTAAAAAATGAAAGCATTATAAATTTGTTTGAGACTTAATTTGTTCCATAACTCTATAAACAACCTCGTTTATAAGTTCCTCCTTTTCGTAAAATCCTAAGGAATCCTTTGATTTTTTATTGGAATCTTTAGAACTATCACTTCCAGCAGGTTTAGCTCCACCCTGGTCTTTTACATTTGCTTTGACGACTAATTGTCTTATTTCAACTGGCATCGGTTAATATATTCTGGAATAATAGGAATAACTAAATTCAATGGACTCAAATGCATATTTTGAATCCTGGGCATCAAAGTCACTGATAGTCCATTTTGTAGGATAGGCATTGTAAAATCCCCAAGCCATAGCAGGTGCAGAAGTAAGGGGGTCAAGTAAAAAAACCATGATCCTAGCTGTTTGAATACCTCCCATTAACATGGACATAGAACTCGTGCACCAAAGGGTTAAGGGTGAAAACCCTGAAACAATTCCACGCTCCAATACCAATGGACTATAACTTATTTCCGTTGGAAGGTGATAAGTAGTCATATTACCAGCACCAGCCTGGACGGGTTTTGTATTTCTAGTCGTGGTGATACCTGAAATTTTACTAAAATAATTATCTCCAATTAAAGGTACAGGTAGTCCAAAAACTGTAGTTATAATTAAAACGGTGAAATTATAACCTGGTAGTGGTACTATTCTAGGTGAACCTAACATTAAATGTATCTTTCAGGTTTTAAACAATAAATAGGCAAAAAATTAAAAATCCCAGGGAGGCTAACCTCCTCCAGGATTTTATTCATATGTTTTAGCCCATTTCATAGGGTTTGTTATTATGCTGCATCAATGGTTATTCCTTCACAAGCAAATACAATTGATTCAATTGCAGCGTCACTTGTTTGGGAATTCATATCAGTAGGTGTAATTTTCTTAGGGAATGCACCTGTTACTGTCCAAGTCATTTTAGGTGAAGCATCCTCATCTAATAATTTAATTACTAAGGTAAGTCTTTCGTAGGTATTCAACTGAATCTTAATTAACCAGTCATAGAAAGAATTATCAGTAGTGAATACACCTTTCTTCAGCGTAATATCACCATATTTCATTAGCCCGGGCATTTTAATCGTTGAATGAACAGGGCTATTTCCGTGACGATATTCTACTACATCGGTTTCAATATCTAAACCTGAAACTTCTTGAAATGGAAGATCAGTTTGATCTCCTATATCAACAGAAAAGTAAAATTTTGGTAGAGGCCAATTTTGGTCCTGATCTGCACCTGTGCCTGGCGTTGGAGCTGCCATATATTTAGAATTTTATGTTAGTTAATTAAGTTTATGATTTTTGCTGCTGTTGTTGGAACGTAATAACGATAAATTCAGCAGGACGTACTATCGCAACTTTAACGGTTAATTTCAACATACCGTCTAATATGTCATTTGCCGTCATCGTTGAACCTAAGCCAATTTCAACAGAAAATGCATCGGTTGGCGTACTTCCAGCAAGAAGACCTCCTTGCCACTGGTTATTTAGGAAATTCTCAATGGTTGCCTTAATTGAAATCCACGTAGTAGCTGTATTTGGTTCGAAAACATATCTTTCAGAAGCAATTTTAATACTTTGCTCCAAAAATGTCATGGTTCTCCTAACAGAAATATAACGCCAATCTTGACTATTACCGTCTAATGTCCTTGCTCCCCAAACGATGGTGCCCTTACCTGTAAAGGCACGAATTGCATTGATTGCTTTACCACTTAATGGAAGATTTAATTCTTCTTGTGATTCATTAGTAATGTTTACAACAGGTGAAATAACATTTCCAACACTTACATTCGCTGGAGATTTTGCAATGTTTATAGAATTATCAACCATTGCATATACCCCCGCCATAGCTGCACTTGGTGGCAATACATTCAAAATTTCACGCATATCACTTAGAATACTCTTGAAAGTAGGACTAATCACTTTTAATGTGTCACTTAGAAGAAGAATTTCAACTGCAGTAGAAGCGGTTGCAATTTTTGAAATTTCCGCTTTCACTAATTCTGCACGCGATTCTCTGATTAAACCTGCAGCAACACCTTCAACTACCTCTTTGGTTAATATTTCAATGAGACCGTCTTTATTGCTAATATTGGTGAAATCAACATCTGTGGATTGAACAACAGTTGTTTTTAAAAACGGGTAATAAGCTGCTCCCCATTGAAGAAAATTAGCTCCTACACCTTCGCGAAACTTATTAATTACGTCCTCATCATCAAATGTTCTTTCTTTATCACCATTAAAAACATCTAAAATGGCAAAACGATTCTTCATGGTGTAACCACAATGAAGCAGCATAGCTTGCTGAAGGGCTGAACAATCAGTTTCCTCTAATAAAACGGCTTCTGGAATAACTAATAAAGTTGGTTCCATAAATTTTAAAAGCGTTACTAATCCTTTTCCATTTGCAGGGTCATTGAAATCAATTGCCTTTATTCCATTTCCATAATTTCCAATAGATACTACATAACAATCTCCACCACCATTAGAATAAAAATGTCTTAAACAACTGTGCAAAAGATACCTTGTTGCTTGATCCGCAGATAAGGTGTATCCAACATTATCTTCTGGCTGAATAGTGAATTTTGTTTTTGGTGCTCCACCAAACATTTCTTCGAATTCAGCTAGTGAGGTAACCCTTGTTGGAACATTTGTAAGTGGTTTGTTCCCTCTTGTAGCTCTCTGCGTATAGCCAATGAAAGCTGGGACTGCAGTTGATACTGGAACCACAGAAGAGGAGAAAGCACTCTTTTCTTCAATATAGACCCCAGGCGTTGCTAATACTTTTGCCATGCCGTTTTAATTAATTTAGAAGTAGTTAAGAAAATCAGATTGCTAAAATAGTATTTTTTTGTTTTAAAATAAATTTTTTTATAATTATATATTAATAAATTCTTGAACATAAAATTTTTCGGTGTAGGAGTCGAAGTTTACAGACCTAGGATTTGGACATGGTAAACTCTTAATCAATTGATTTTCAGTGTTTTTACTTTTGTTTAAATATAATCCAAACTGTTTGTTCGGTCTTTCCTTCAGAGGTAGTGTTTTTTCCGAAATAAATAAATATCCATCTTTCCCATTGGGTAATTTTACAGGAATTGCCTTTGTGAATGTAATGCTATTGTTTTGGTTTTTTTCATAAATGTATAGACTTTCTATATCTTCCATATATTTACTGGAACCATATATTAGATATTTCCAATAAACATTTCTTTCTTTAAAATTTATTGAATGCCTTATTGGAAGAAATTTATTTTTATCACTGGAAGATAGACCAAAAAGTTCATTATCCTTATTTAGTCTTAAATTTATATTTCCATTAATTCCGTTTGTTGAGTAGGATTCGTGGCAGATATCAATGGTCACATTTTCAGCAGCATGTAATAATTCTCTTTCTTTTATTTGTTCAAATGCTATGCATTGGTTGGAGATAAAAGGAAGTTCAGTGAAATTTAAAAATTGAGGATTTTTATTTGTTATTTTAAAATTTAATTCCATTTCTCCCAGGTAACAAAAATGATTGAAATCTTTAATTGCATCTATAATCAAAATCAATTTATTCGGCTCTTGCTTAACTACAATCCCATATTCTTTAATGGTTTGCATAGTCTCGTTTTCAACCTCGAAAATGAAATCATTACACCTGTTATTGTAATAATATCCATGATTAATGGTAATGGAAAGTAACTCCTGAAATTGTAGAATATGATTTATTTGCATCTGATTACTTTAGTTCTATTCAGGTGAAAATAATAAAGGAATTATCTCCTCATTCATAGCATATTGATTAAAATTTAGCATTCTGAATTTGTAAACAATGGAGGGTAAATATTTACCTCCAAGCATACTCCAGATATTACTTAATACAGCAAATTCCAAGTTAATAATTTCAACAGTTATTTTCTCCACTTCTGAGGGTAATGAAGGGGTGTTTTGAGGATTAAAAGTATGTTGTCCTTGAAAAAAATAGATCACAGCGGATAAAAATCTTAATCCTTCCCTATAATTATTTTCAGGAAAATTTGCAGCGAATAACACATATAAATTGATGTAAATAGATGGATTTGTGCCACCAAATTGATTATAGCCTGTATTTCGGATTAATTTTTCTTCTTCCACATTTATCAAAGTAATCATGATTTTATTATCAATTTCTATGGAGGACGCGCCAGAATTATTGCCAACAGAGGTAACAACAACTCTATCTTCCATCTCGCCAAATGAATTTTTCAAATATTCGTTTAACTGACTTCCAATAATTGGAATAACATTTTGAATCATTTTGATTATGGATTTCCTGAGGTTGTATCATGCACACCCACTAGTTTTAACAATGCTTTTATAACAATTCTGACGATATAAATACATAGGAACATGACTAACCATCCTATCATAAAAAGTTGAATAGTAAATACTTTTTCAACTTCATTTAATTTCGGATTTGAGCTTGTGAGTTTAAACAACATTAAAAACACAAAGGATAAGGGAACAGCCAGAATGGAAGCTATTATAAACCACATCAATTCCTTTAAAATTGTTTTTTTCATGCTAATTTTTAGGGTCTTTTGGTATTAAAAGTGACCTGCATTTTTTGGATAAAGTAAAATACGAAGGCGCCAAATAAAAAGGCAATCAGTATGATAATGCGTTCGTCAGTAAACCAGTTCATGATACTTAATAAGGGTACCAATAATAAAGTCATAATTAACATAAACAGGTATCGGAAGAATTGCTGACCTAAAATTCCAGTTCTTACCCGCCAATCTGCAAAAGCTATTACCCAACCAATGATCACACTTAAGGCAAATAATAAATAAGTTAAGGTTAATATATCTCTGTATTTGAGCATGAAACTACCCATCGAAACTGGAAATCCTTCCGCTTCATTTATTGGATTAACTACACCAGTGGTATCAGAGGTAAATCTATTGTCTATTAGTTGCCATAGATCAGTATACCCATTGTCATATCCTAATGCCCAGATTCCTACCCCTTTTAATCCATAACTCAATGCTAAATTATATTTTTTCTCTAAGGTTGAAGCGTCGTCATACCAGCATTCTACAGAAGTGCTATCACCAAATTCAAGAAAAAAATAATTGGTCATACTTACAAAATCATATTGTGGAGTGTACGTTGTTCCATATAAATTCATCACTTCCCGATAGGGGACATCCTTATCAAAATAAGTATCATAAACCCCTTTACTATTTATTTTCCCTTTCCATTGAGCACCATAATAGGGCAAAGCCAATACAGTTTTACCTACATCTAATTTGTTTTTAACATAATAATCCAAGGTGCTTTGTAAACTTATACCATTTCTGTTTGTCGTTCTCAAAGGAGACACAGCACCTGTCATTCCTTTCCCTTTGTGATAATCATAACCCATAATAACCATTAAATCAACAAGTTCTCCAAGTTTGACATGGTCAAATGCATCACGAGTGCTATAAGATGGTAGGGTAATGGAGAGAAAAACATTGCCACTCGGCATTTTGTTAGAAAGATTTGTACGCAAAAGGGTTACAAAATTAACTAAAGATTCTTTATGCTTTTCGGGTACATTTTCAAAATTTAAATCTACCCCATCTGCATTTCTTGCAATAATTAAACTGGAAATACTATCTGTAAAAGTATTCCAAGCTGCAGGATTTGATAAAAATCGATCGTTTTCTGATACGCCATGACTCGCCATGCTCAGTAATACCCTCGTTCCGTAAGCTTTGGCAGTATCAACCATTGAAGTTGTTCTCCATTCTTGCATCTGCGCTGGATTCGAATAAGATCCGGTTTCAGGATCCACGATGTAAGCGAAATAAGCAATGGTGCTCAATAAAGAAAAATCATAAGATTCCCAGGCTGTTCCCATCCAATGAGGATGCCAACCAAAAACTTCATATTTTTTACTTAATTTTCTGTTCGTCGGACTTTTTATAAAATATATCTGTTGTACTGAATCCCAGTAAAAATTATTAGCTTTTAATTTATTTGGGTTATTTGGATTTAAAAAGTCATATAGGTAACCATATCTTCGGAGCATGTTTTGTTGTTCCGGAGTGGCTAATCCTTCCTTCATTTTTTTTGCATCCTCTGCACTAGGTTTATCATCTTCCATACCTAGCGCATTTTTTATTTTCGAGACATCTTTATACATGTAACGCAGGGTTGATTCTGTCTGCCTCGAACTTCTCTTTGCCTGAAAATACGTATCTTTTGCCCCGCAATTATATAGAAATAAACTAAGCACGACAAAATAGAATACAAATCTATAGGTAAGGATTTGTTTAATCATTCTGTATAAATTTTAAAATACTTCATAAGTGATGGTATTTTGCTTATAACCTGCTCCGTGTAGGGTTTACCTTCTAAATAAACACTTTTGAAATATACAGTTTGATCTGATACTCCATTGTTATTCAAGCAAGCCAAATATAATAATTTCTTTTGATATTTCGATGTTGGTTCCAAAATCTTGCCATAATTGGGACCGTTATTTAAAGACAGAGAAAGTGGAGCAGGTGAAAATTGTCCGTTTCTTGATAATTTCAAAGCATTTGATTCATTAACAAAGGCACACGTTAATCCTTTTGGCTCAGAATAAGGCAGAAAATGAAGCTTATCCATAGCAAAATCTATTAAGGGATCCTTTTCAGAAACCACTGATTTAAATTCATCTATGTTTTTCTGGTTATAGCCAATCCAATAAACCCATCCTTTCCCGTTTTTTGCTAAATCAAACGGAATTGGAAATATAAAATAAGGTGTTTTTGTAAGATCTAGTTGTGCTCCTAAACTAAAGGATTGTTCTGAAAGTGGAAGGTATAATAATTCCTCTTTTGTAACCATAACTGTATCATTGTGATAAAGCGTATCTGTTACCTCTTTGATAATTACTTTTTTTTCCTTCTTTAAATTCCTTACAAATAGTGTTGCTTTAAAGGGAAAATAATTTCTGTTGGTAAGTTTGATGGTTATTTCACCAGCTTCTATAGCTGGTATTTTAACGTTGATAGCTCCTTTTTTCTTTAATTTCAACTTGGAGTATAAAGGTGTTTTTCCTAAAAGAACTTCTACAGAACTTAATTTTAAGATGGATTTATGTTTAATATAAAGGTGAATGGTATCAGATTTATCGACCTGATAAGCATACTCCAATTTATCCTTTTTAGGAATCGAAATCCTAATAGCTGGATAGGTAACCGAGTCTTTTTTAGCTTTATTTATTAGTGATTTGATATCATTTAATTTATAATGCATAATTAAGGTATCTCCTGCTTTTAATCTTTCTTGAAGACTGTCTAAAATAACTTTTTTTCGAAGTGGATTTTTAATTTCAAGCGATGAAATTTCTTTTTCTGCTTTCGAAGTTATTTTATCTTTTATATCATCCAGTTTTATCTGTGCCATTACAGACGAATAAATAAAAAAACAATGGAAAAAGACAAAGCCAAATTTTTTAAGGAAAGAAGGGATCATTTAAACTTTTTTATTTTTTTTATTTAGAAGCTGTTTGACTAATTTTTCTTGTAATTGAGCTAATTGAATAGCTGCATCATCCTTAATCATTTTTTCATGGGAACGATATTCCGATTCTTTTCTAATAGAGTTAATTTCTGAATTTTCGGGTATTGATTTTAATCCTGTAGGCAGCAGATGTTCTTGAATCTGACCCATATAGGCGATTTTATAAGGGAATTCCTTGCTTTGAAGTAAATGATCATAAGGTCCAATAGGAGCGAATAATTTGGATAGAATCGGAGCAGTTTCCAAGAATATAAAAAGTAATAAAATGGCCATGGAAGTGTTTCCTGAAAGCAGGGATAAGGCTTCTAGTCTAGCTAGTAGACCTTTGGAAAAATACTTTCTTAAAACCTCTTTTTCTTTATCTTTTTCGATATTCAACTTTACCTTTTCGTTTGAAAGTAAGGTAAGGTTATGATTAATTTTTTGCTGAATCTCCTGATGTTCTTTCGTGTAAGCTTCGTATTTCTTTTGCTTTCTTAAACATTCACTACCTCTTCCAGAATTTCTTGTTCCACAAGTACCATCACATTCGCATTTATACTGAGCATAATAGAATTCTTTTAATTTAAAACTACTTTGAAGCGACTTTTGATATTCATTTTCTAGATGCTCTAAATGCAGAATCTTTTCATTAAAAGATTTTTCAATTTGCATTAATTTTTCTCCTCTTATTTCTATTAATTTAAAATCAATTTCTGATTGGAATAATTGTAATTCCAATGGTTTGGAAATGACGAGAGCTATAAAAATAGACATTAATATTCTTGGTAACGCTTGAAAAAAATCTTGAATTGATTTTCCCTTTTTTCGAAAACTCGAAACTAAAAATCTATCTAAATTAAAGATTAAGCTTGCCCAGAGTAATGACAATAATATGGATACAAAACCTTGCTGAAAAATAAGTTGAAAAGCAAAATAGGCAGATAGTCCAGCCATAAGGGTTGTGAAATAAACACTTGCGCCAATACCCACATATTTAATCTTCTCAGATTCCGGGCATTCTGACATAATGTCCTTACTTACACCTGCGGCAAAATGAAAAAATCTGGACATTTTAAAGATTCATTCGTTCAATAAAAGCTAAAGGTATCATTTCTTTAGAAAAAAAATCATCGTCTTTTTTTAAATAATTCTAAAAACGAAGGCAATTTTTTTGCTTGTTTTTGTGATTGAAAGGATTGGTTATCTTGCAATATATAAAAATGAAGGATTGTTTTTTTAGTTTCAAAAATAGTTTTCCAGGTGAAATGAAGGGATGAATCTTCCTTAAATTGTATGTCTCTAAACCCATTAGCTGGTATTTCTCCCCATATTTCCTCATTTAAAATACCCATCTTATCTGCTTCCCAATATAAACGAAGATGGCAAGCTGGCGGAATTGCGTAGTGGAAAGGTATTTCTGGATGAGCATGAAGGGGAATATATTCTTCAAGTTTATCAGTGGAAATAAAAACGGAAAACGACAAGCCTAATGATGTCAATGCTTTTACAAAAATTCTTTTTTCTGAAATGGCATTATTATTTTTGGCCTGAATAGAAAATAAATAATCCATATCAATTTGTACATCATAACTCCCTTTCAGGGGTATACTTAAGTTAAGTGGCATTAAAATAATGGATTCTGCCTGATCAACCTCCCATGATAATGTAATTTTTTCACCTGTTTTTACCCATTCATTTGAGGCAGAAAGATATACTTGTGGGTTTCCACTTTGATGAACAATTGGTTTTGCTTGAGCTTTTAGGTCTTGAAAATTCAATATTCCATTCGTTATTTTTGTATGGTGGTCTGTTTCAAATTCGTTTGTTAATTCAATAGCTGAAATGTTGATTTTTTTATCAATATTAATGAAATATCCTATTTTATTTTCTTGATTATCATAACAATGTATTTGTCCTCCACCTGCAGCAATACGAAGAAGGGTATTTGTTATTTTTATTGATTTATTTTCATTTTCCATCAGAATAATTAGTTCAATAAGAATTCCTTTAGTTTGAAGATTAAATAGAGAAACCGATAATTCATCCAATAAATGATAAGGTATAATTCCTTGGATATGAAATTGGCAAGAACGAAAAGCAAGCTTGATTTTTTCGTTAAATAGTTCACTCATAAAGATGATTCATTCTGTTTTTTAGGATGACAAATAGGAAATTAGTCATTTTTTTTCTTTAGTTTTAATAAATGTTGTAAAGTAATATTAAATTGTATTTTTTTTAATAAAAAACATGAATGGCAACAATAGCCGAACTGAAAATACCTTTTGCCGGCAGCAGATCGTTTTATGAATCTGAACAATCCTCTTTTTATGGACGTATCAAACAAGTAGATGATGTTTTGTTGTTGTTACATAAACATAAATTTATAGCATTAACCGGACAGAATGGTTCAGGTAAATCCTCCTTTTTAGATTCTGGTTTAATTCCCGCTTTGAAAAAGGGACACAATGGACTTGCTGGGAAAGAATGGGTGATTTGTAAAACAAGGCCAGGACAGGCGCCTATAAGAAATCTTGCTTACGCCTTATCGGAAAATAATTTATTAAACCCTTCCGTTAAGTCCACACCGGAGCAACGTTTATGGATAGAGAAGAACCTAAATGAGGGAATTTCAGGATTGGAATCGGTGTACCGTCGTTCAGAAATTTTTGGAAAGAAAAATCTCATTATCATTATCGATCAGTTTGAAGATTTGTTTTTACATAATAATCAATTCAATAACGCTGCTGTTCTAAATGAAGAAACCAATCAATATATTAATGCTATTACAGGCGCTAATTTTGCAGAAGATATTGCCGTATATG
>JANQZX010000103.1 GCA_030728245.1 Saprospiraceae bacterium
ACATTGAGAACATTGATGGTTCTGAAAGGCAAAAAGTTAACAGGACTTGTCACCCCGGAACTCCCTAAAAATTGCTCGTCAATATAAGAATAGGTCAGTGTTTGAAAGTCGAAGCCTCGTTTAAAAGTACCAATTCTATTGATAAAGTCAGCCCTTATTTCAGTACCAGCTAATAAGGAAATTTGATGTTTTTCATTCCCTTTATTTTCATAAAGCAACTGATTTCTCGCTGTCCAGGCATACTGTGTGTTATTATTAGTCAAATAATGTCCCCCCGTTACTGGAAGAAAATACGTTGGATTTGCCGTGGCGGTTGCAGGTGCCTGGGTGAAAAATACCCGCTCATTTCTTACGCGATAGGCATTTTGATCGTAATATTCGTAGGCATCTAAACTGGAACGCTGATATTGTGCCCGCCCTTCGTACGATAGCCCTTTTAATAACTTAACAGATAATCCACCATTTATTCTTGTAGATAAATTGGTGCTTCCATTTTGTGTATTTCCAGGTTCCTGTAATGGTATATAGTCGAGATTTATCCGGCTTTGATTTTCTGAGATGGTTCTAAACGGTTGATGGCGTGTTAAATAAGCCATTGACAATGGATTATCTGATGCATCAGAAAGCATGGCGTAAGGTAGTATCGTGTTGATAGTACCCGGAAAATCCGTCAGTAAAAATCTGTCGTTTTTCTCGTACGAAATATTCGTGGTTAAATCCATAGTTATTGCATCAGAGAAAATAAAGTCCTGCCGAAGATTTATCTGGTAGCGGTCTAAATTGTTTTTTGTAAATGCCTCATCTCTTGTATAAGCAACCGAGCCGTAAAAACTATGGAAATTGGATCCCCCATTAAAATTTATACTGTGATTGGATAGTTTCGATGGCTGCTGCAGAAATTGAGCCATCTGAGCCTGGTTGTTCAGGCCACCCAGGGAGTCAAACCGTTGTTGTGCCAAACTTGAATTAATTACGTTTCTTGACAAGTCATATAGTATCTGTTCATGCGGTGTGACTATGGGCGTTGAATTATTTGATGCTCCGGTTGTTACCACAGACCATGGAAAGGCAGCAGTACTAAAAATTTCTCTGCCAGCCTGTACCAACTGACTACTATTCATTAAATTATAATAATCCAAATCAGGTGCTCCACGATAAGACACAAATCCATTATAATTCAACTGAATTTTCTGTGGAACACTCGTTGTTTTTCCTTTCTTTGTGGTTATAACGATTACGCCATTTGCCGCTGCAGCTCCCCAAATAGAGGCGGCCGTTGCATCTCTTAATAAGTTAACTGACTCAATATCATCAGGATTGATTAACGAGGTTAAAGTGGAAGCGTCATATATCGGTACGCCATCCACTACAATGAGGGGCGATTTGTTGGCATTGATAGAGGTGAGACCGCGGATTAAAAACTTTTCACTATTTCTGCCATAATTTACCGCAAGACCAGGGACTAAACCCTCTAGTCTGTCAATCACATTCATGCTGTTTGATTTCAACTTCAAATCATCACTGTTAATCATTGAAAAAGAACCGGCACTTCGTTCTTTCGATAAACGTTGGTAACCCGTTGCCACTATGCTCACTTCCTGAAGTTCAACACTCTCTTCCTTTAATATAACATCGATTGTACTTCTTCCCTCTACGGGTATATTTCGGGTAACATAACCAATGTAGGAAAAAATTAAAGCCTTATCATCCGCCTCTATGTCAAGAGAATATTGGCCATTAAGATCCGAAGTAGTACCTTTTTGAGAGGTCGCTGCGATAACGTTTACGCCAATCATAGGTTCGCCCGATGAATTGGTAATTTTCCCTTTCACTGTATTCAATGTCTTTTCAATACCCTTTTCCATGGGTTGAACCCTGCTCACCTCCTTTTTTTGTGGGGCAACAACAATGGTTTTATTAGTGATTACATAAGATAAAGGAAGGTCTTTAAAACAAAGGGATAGAGCCTCCTGAATACTACCATTCTTAATGGAAATATTTACTTTTCCCGCTTTATCAAGTAAGGCGTCCTCATAAAAAAACTGATAGCCTGTCTGACGATAAATTTCTCTGAATATCTTTTGCAAAGTAACCTCTTTGTTATTCATGGTTACTACTTGTGCCGTGCTTAAAGCATTCAGATTTAAACAGCTTAGGAAAAGAAAAATACCTAGAACTTTTACATTCTTAGCTATTTTAGATGAGAATTCCTTCTTTTTGATGTAAGAAGGAAAGGGTAATAATGGCATCATCTTGGTTCGTTTTGTAAAATAATAGGTCATGATGTTAATTTCTTTTTATTGGGAAACATATATTTTTTGGTCTCTGAGTGTGAAGGTTACGCCTGTGTTTTCCATGATCTTTAGTACCTCAGATATATTATTTGATTTACTCACTATACCTGAAAATTGCTTGTTTCCTATAGTACCTTTAATTTCAAAATCAATATTATACCATCGACTCAATTGCCTGACAATGGCTTGTAATTCCAGGCGATTAAAAAGGAACCATCCCTCTTTCCAGGCAATTATTTCTTCTATATCGGCGCTAATAATACTGGTTTTTCCTTGTCTGACGATAGCTTGCTGTCCTGGTTTTAATAGGTCTTTTTTCTCCTGCGGACCCTGTACGCTAAGACTTCCATTGATCAGTGTTGTATAGGTAGCCTTTTCATCGGTATAGGTATTTATATTAAAGGAAGTGCCTAGAACGATAGCTTCCAGTCCATTGCCATAATGCACTATAAAAGGTTCCTGAGCATTATGCGTTACTTCAAAAAAACCTTCACCTGATAGCTCAACTATTCTTGGCTTTCCTTTTTGAAAAGAGCTGGGGTAGGTTAAAGAGGAGGCAGCATTTAACCAGATATTGGTGCCATCTGAAAGGGTAAGGTTGTATTGCCCTCCCCGTGGCGTAGTTATATTGTTGACTAATATTTGCTGTGGTTCTGTTGCGGCTTTATAAATAAGGTCTCCCTTTTCAGAGGTATAGATTTTTGTCTGCCCGTCCTCCGTTAATAAGCCATTGCTTAAGGTGCCAAGTGTTATTTTTTTACCATTAGAAAGCGTCAGAATAGCCTTATTCTCTCCAGGATTAAGATCAATGCTTTTCTCAATTTTTACAGTGGAATTTTCTTTTTCAGGTGTAAATAGGGCAAAATAACCTAATATTAAAAGGGCAAGTGAAGCAGCCACGTAATATAAGAAAACAGGCTTTTTTATCTCTCTCTGCACAAGGATTTTATCGATGATATCCTGTCTTTCTCTTTTACTGAAAATAGAATTTTTAGAAGAATGGTTTTCCCAACGTTGCTTTAGTTCGGTTTCAACCTCATCGTTTGATAAATTCTTAAGCTCTTTAAGTTGTTCATCACCAAGATGACCATGCCAAAATGCTTCCCACAAAGTTGATTTATTATGGTCTTCCTTCATTTAATGTATTTTATCATAAGGAAGACAAAATGGGAAGATGAAAAGGGGGAAGGACTAATCCGATTTTTTTGAAATAAAATCAATGAGCAAAATAATGAGGGTTATTTTAGTCTCAATATGATTTTTAATCGATTTTATAGCTAACGACAGATGGGTTTTTACCGATTCTTTTCCGATGCCCAATTGTTCTGCAATTTCGCGATAGGAGTACCGCTCATGTCTATGCAGTAAAAATATTTCTTTTTGCCTGGGTGATAAGTGGTCGATCGCTTCATCTATCAACGTGAAAGTTAATTGGTCATTATCCTCTTCTTCAGGTTGTTCGTTAAATGGTACTTCACTGGCATATTTTTTCATCCGCTCTAAATCGGCCAAGGATTTTTTTAAGGCATTAATCGCTCTGTTTTTACTGATAACGAACAGATAAGCCTTAAAATCCTTTACCTCGACGAGGGACTCTCTGGTCATCCATATTTTTAAAAATACGTCCTGAACAATTTCTGCGGTAATAACTTTAGA
>JANQZX010000104.1 GCA_030728245.1 Saprospiraceae bacterium
TGCCAGTGGAATGCGAATCATACGACGCCAATAAAGTTAACACGCGTTTAAAAACAAGCAATTTATAGGTTTATTTAAAGAGGTTGTCTAAAATGGCAGCCTCTTTTTTTTTCTTAAAAAATCGAAAACCAAATCAAAATAATCAATGACCTTATAATTTTTTGATTGTAGTAATACTTTTATACTTCTTAAAGATTATCTTTATTACATTATACTATACCTTTAAAAAATTAACTATGGTAAAAATTCACATTAAAAAAATTAAATGGATGAATGAAAATATCAAAAAACCTTGCCTTTTAATAGGGTTATGGTTGATGACTTTTTCTACCCTTCCATTATCTGCTGCTAATTTTATAAATGAAATAGCAGCTGTAACTCTTAACGGAGAGGTTACCGATGGATCAGGGGAACCTGTCATTGGAGCTACCGTTCAGCTTAAAGGTACCGATATTGGTGCGGCTACAGATGAAAATGGAAAATTTACCTTATCTGTACAGGATTTAAACGGAACATTAGTTATCTCTTACATTGGATACAAAATTCAACAAATTGAGATTGGTGGAAGAAATTTTGTAAAGGTAATTTTGGAGGAAGATTCAGAATTACTCAGCGAGGTAGTGGTTATCGGCTATGGAGAAGTAAAAAAAAGCGACCTTACCGGTGCTGTATCATCCATTAAAACAACCCAGTTAGAAAATGAAAATCCTCGTACCATTCAAGACATGCTCAGAGGAAATGCAGCGGGACTTGATGTAAGTTTAAATTCTTCTGCAAAGGGAGGAGGTGATTTCTTAGTGCGTGGTAGGGCATCGTTAAATGCTTCAAATTCACCGCTGATTGTGGTAGATGGTGTCATTTACCCGGGTCAGTTAAGCGATATCAATCCAAATGATATCGCTTCAGTAGATATTTTGAAAGATGCAAGTTCTGCCGCAGTATTTGGTGCCAGATCTGCCAATGGGGTAATAATTTTGACTACAAAAAAAGGTAAAGCGGGAAAACCACAGATAACCTTTAATGTAAATTTTGGTAAAAATAATATTGGTAGAAATTTACCTCTATTAACTCCTGATGAGTTTATTGACTGGAGGAGCGATGTTTTATGGAGTATGGTAGGTCATAACCCAGCCAGAGAATTCCAGTTTACCAATCCAACAAAATTACCGTCGAATGTCAGCTTACAACAATGGATTGCTTTAGGTGGCGGTTCGGGGGATCCGACGGATATATGGTTAAACAGGCTACGATTATTTCCCGTAGAAATTGCAAATTACAAAGCGGGTAGATCAACAGATTGGGAGAGGGAACTTTATAATTTCAATTCCCTTCAACAAGATCATACCGCCAGTATTTCGGGAAGCACAGAAAGCACTAAATATTACATGTCTATTGGGTATTTAAATAATCAGGGCTTAACCAAAGGAGATTATTTTAGCACCTTCAGAGCAAGGATGAATCTTGAAACCAAGGTGGCCAGTTATTTGACCTTTGGAATGAATCTGCAATTTGCAGACCGGGATGAAAGTACTGTCCCAATTAATTTGGGTAACATGATTCGAACTACGCCATTTGATCAGGTATTTGCAGATGATGGTGTTACTTATCGTCAAAGTACAAATGATGATGTTGGGAATAACTCCAATCCATACATAGAACAGGCATTTACAGATAGATTGAGGAAATTTACCAATATGTTCAGCTCTATCTTTGTGAAAGGTGATTTAGGATTAGGCTTCTCCTATCAGATTAACTACACTCCCCGCTATGAATTTTATAATTATTTTAATCATATTTCTTCATCAAGACCGGGACTAACCAATAGAAATGGTATTAGCTACCGGGAAAACGAAACAACTTTCCAGTGGCAGTTGGATAATCTATTGAAATGGAATAAAACGATTGGAAAGCATAATATTGATGTCACTTTCCTTGCTAATGCTGAGAAATATCAAATTTGGAATTCACAAATAAATGCTGAAAATTACTCCCCGAGTGATAATTTGGGATATCATAACATTGCTGCGGCTACATTATTTCCAAGCATAACCAGTAACGATCAATATCAAACAGGTGATGCTTTAATGGGAAGATTAAATTATAATTATGATTCCAGATATTACCTGACAGCAACTTTAAGAAGAGACGGATTTTCAGCGTTTGGTCAGGGAAATCCCAGGGCTTCGTTTCCTTCAGTAGCCCTTGGATGGGTTATTTCAGAGGAAAAATTCATGTCCGGACTTTCTGACTTTATCGATTATGGTAAACTTAGAGTCTCTTACGGTGAGAATGGAAACAGGGAAATTGGTCGGTATGCTGCCTTATCCAGGTTAAATTCAAGTGTTTATTCCTATACCACCCCAACAGGTGCAACGATTAACGTAGGTGCTATTAGAACAGCCAATATGAGTAATCCAAATCTTCAGTGGGAAAGGAATAGCTCTATAAATGTTGGATTCGATTTTGGCATTAAGGGAAGTAAAATAACGGGTTCTATTGACTATTATGAAAGGAAAACGACCGATTTACTTATGAACAGGTCATTGCCTAATATTACCGGTTTCTCAAGTGTTATTGCCAATTTAGGGCAGGTAGCCAATAACGGGGTGGAGTTAACGTTAAATACCGAGAATTATAAAACAAATAATTTTTCATGGCGTACCTCCTTCTCTGCATGGACAAACGATAATAAAATTTTGAAATTATATGGTCCAGTTCCGGTGACTGATGCTAACGGAAACGTTACTCAGGTAGATCAGGATGACCAGGCTAATGGTTGGTTCATTGGTAAGCCAATCAATCAAATCTGGGATTATAAAGTATTAGGTGTCTGGCAGATGGAAGAAAGGGATTTGGCTAAATCTTATGGATTCACCCCTGGTGACTTTAAATTGGAAGATCTAAACGGCGACGGTAAATATACCCTGGAGGACAGACAATTTCTGGGACATCAAAATCCATTGCTTTCTTTCAATTTGAGAAATGAATTCAGAATCTATAAGAACTTAGATTTTTCTTTTGCCTTGTATGCAAGGTTAGGTCAGAACACTCAATTTAATGAAGCTAAAAACGTAGATCTATTCTATGACAGATCGCAATTTTATAAGAGACCTTACTGGACACCGACCAATCCTATCAATGATTATGCAAAAATGATGTCTGCTGCTGGAGGTTCTGTTGCGTATAGTGTATGGAGAAAATCGTCTTTTGTTAGATTGAACAATATAAGCCTTGCTTATAGTTTACCAGAATCAGTGCTACGAAAACTTAAATTTTCAGTAGTTAAGGTGTATATAAACCAGCAAAATGCCGCAGTATTTACGCAATGGGAGTATTTTGATCCAGAAAATAAAGGACTTACTCCTTCCACAACTACGTTGGGTTTAAATGTAACCTTCTAACATTGCTTATTTTAAAACATCAAGGAAGTATTTTATGAAAAAATATATAGTTATACATAAATTGTTGATTATTGGGACATTGGTCCTGCTAGCCAACACAAGTTGTAAAGAAGGTTGGTTAGATCCACAGCCCCTTTCTTTTTTTACGCCAGAAAATACGCTGGTCTCAGAGTCTGGTTTTAATTCTGCCCTTGCCTCTTGTGCCAGTAATATTCGCGATGAATATTACGGGGATGGATCTCCTATCATCACCGAGTGTATCTTTTCAGAAGTTGCTGTGGAAGGTACAACAGATAAATTCGGTCCCGCTGTTAATCTTAACGTTCTAATTACCCCCGATGCAAATCTGAATAGTAATAATTTTAACAGGATTGGCTGGTATTGGGAAAGAGGTTGGTTAGGTATTCGCCTGGCAAATACCATCATTGACAGATTA
>JANQZX010000105.1 GCA_030728245.1 Saprospiraceae bacterium
ACCACGGGTGTTTTGGTAAAACATCATATAATCTGCTAATAATTGATTTAGCCCCTCTGCAAGAGCTTTGCTTTTAGCTTCATCCAACCCAATTTGGTTTGTTTTTTTCATAATTTATATACTTTTTATACTAAATAACAAGGTTTATTAAATTGTTGTTTCATTTGTTTGAGGAATGCAAGGAAATTATTGAGCTGATTAATTAAAATTTTAAAATTTTAACATTAATCCCACTGTTTCAATACAAACAATTATTCTTTATTTTTATATTTATAAAAAATTATTGTTAGGAAAGGAAAACATCGCCCTATTAAATTACTGACAAACAGTTTTAGGTTCAGTTTAATTACGGCTCTCTTGCTTGCCATTTATTCAATTCCGATGAATGCGGATTCAGGTAATAATGGTAATTTTATTTTGAAAGCTGAGTCATTCGCTCTCAAGGTTAACGGTACGGTCATAGATGACCAGGGGGAAGTAGTTATTGGTGCAACCATTCAGGTAAAAGGTACCAGCGTTGGAGCAGTAACTGATGAAAATGGTAAATTTTCCATCGAGGTTCCAGATGAAAAAGCAATTTTAATTATTTCATTTGTTGGATATGATGCCCAGGAAATTCAAGTGGGTAATCGTTCAGAAATTAATGTGAAGTTGTTGTCAAATTCTACCCTGGAAGAGGTAGTTGTGGTGGGGTATAGTACCCAGAAGAAGGTGAATATGACAGGCGCTGTTTCCAGTGTCGATGGTCAGGCGCTGGAAAATAGACCAGTTAGTAATGCGGCTAATGCACTCCAGGGACTTAGCCCAGGTCTAATGATTACCAGACAGGGAGGACAACCCGGTTCGGAAGGTATTGATATTCAAATACGCGGTGCCACTACCGCAAATGGTAGCGTTGCTCCTCTGATTGTCTTAGATGGGGTAGCTGTTCCTGGTAATACACTGACTACCATGAACCCCAATGATATAGAAAGTATTAGTGTCCTGAAAGATGCCGCTGCTGCCGGTATCTATGGTGCTCAGGCCGCTGGTGGTGTTATTTTGGTTACAACAAAAAAAGCGCAGGCCGGTAAAATTAAAATGAGTTATCTTGGTCAGCGTGGGACCGATTGGTCCATAAATGTTCCCGAAAGATTATCGCTATTGGAAGAAGCTGAATTTTCAAATTTGGCAAGGAAAAATTCAGGGAGCGGGCCGGAATATAATGACCTGGATATGCAACGTATTCGCGATGGGGTTCCCTATGTGGTTAATCCAAATGATACTTCTACCTGGCAATTCTATAATCAGGTGCCTCTCACCGACCAGATTTTAAAGAAATATACTACAATGGTTACTCATAATTTAAATATTTCCGGAGGAAATGAGAAATTGAATTTCTTGATTTCAGCAGGTTATTATGGTAAAGATGGCGTATTTAAAGTCGGACCAGATGATTACCAAAGATATAATCTGCGATTAAATCTTGGCGCTCAATTAACAAATAAAATTTCTTTGGATTTTAGAATTGCTTACACAAGAGATAATCTTGCTCAGGCCTCTGGAAATCTAAGCGGAACTGGATTGGTTTATGAAATTTACAGATTGAGGACAAGAACGCCGTTTTTTACACCTGACGGTAAATATAATGGAGCGGGTTCAGCAGCAACGGCTTATGCTCGTTTAGAAGCAGGTGGCTACAATAAAAATGAAAGGAATTTTATTGATCCTACAGCAACCCTTAGGGTTAAAGATGTCGCTGGTGTAAAAGGCCTTACCTTTTCTACCATTTTAGGTATGCAATTTAGAACGGGGGAAAGAGAAAACTTTGCCAGAACTGTGCCGCTTTGGGGTAACGGTAAAGTGTTAAGCTATCTTAACCAGGTGAACGCATATACTTTGACGCGCGAATTAACAGAAAATGAAAACTTACAGTTTTTAGCTGATTATAAAAAGAAAATTGGGAAACATGATTTTTCTCTTTTAGTAGGTTATCAGTGGGAGGATTTTAGATATTCCAATATTGTCACAGGAGCCACAAATCTGGTAAGTAATGATCTTCCAACCCTAAATCTTGGAGATGATAAAACTAAAACGAATAGCCAAGCTATATCAACCAATGCTTTCCAATCGGTCTTCGGTCGCTTTAACTATAATTATGACGGAAAATATCTGCTGGAAGGTACATTAAGAAGGGACGAAAGTTCAAAATTAGCTACAAGTCTGAGAACTAAAATTTTCCCATCTGCTTCCGTTGGTTGGAACGTGAATAAAGAATCTTGGTTCCCCAATACCAATGTTGTAACTGAATTGAAATTTAGGGCTTCCTGGGGCCGTTTAGGTGGTGCATTAGGTTCCGTAATTGGTAATTATGATTATTTAAGCCAGTTAAGTAGAGGTTCAGCTTTGGTAATTGGTAATTCAAGAACTTCCTATTTGTTCCAAAATTCTATCCCTTCCCAATCCCTCTCATGGGAAACCATTGAAAGTTCCAATGGTGGTGTAGATATCTCTTTATTTAATAATAAGATTCAAATCAATGCCGATTATTATGTTAAATATAATCGCAATATGTTAACTGCTCAAAACCTGCCCGCTGTGATAGGTATTGGTACACCTAGAAAAAATAATGGGGAATTGAAATCCTGGGGTTGGGAAGTTGAGTTAAGATATAAAGGGAAAATTGGTTCTGATTTTGTTTACTCTATTTCTGCCAATCTTTCTGATAATCAAAATGAATTGAGAAATTTTGCCGGTAGAAATATAGTTTCAGCTGGTACCGTTAATACAGTAGAAGGTTTCCCTATTAATAGTATTTTTGGATTCAAGACAGATGGTTATTTCCAGAGCGCTGATGAGGTGAAAGCCTGGGCATTTCAAGATAACAGAACAAATGCAGGCGATGTAAAATATTTAGATCTTGACGGAAGTGGAAGAATTACAA
This sequence comes from Saprospiraceae bacterium, assembly GCA_030728245.1. Taxonomy (GTDB): domain Bacteria; phylum Bacteroidota; class Bacteroidia; order Chitinophagales; family Saprospiraceae; genus BJGN01. The sequence continues at coordinate 2,924 of JANQZX010000105.1, forward strand.
TAGGCGATGGGAATACAAAAAACATGGGCGATTTAGTCCATTTTGGTTCTACTTTACCGCGTTATTTATTTGGATCTTCCTTAAACTTTAGCTGGAAAGGAATCGATTTCTCTGTCTTTATTCAAGGTGTTGGTAAAAGAGTGTTCAGACCGGAAGTGCAAACCATTGCACCTCTTATGGTTTCCTGGAAACAGGCTTTGGCCATTCATAAAGATTATTGGACGCCTGAAAATCCAAATGCACTTTATCCAAGACCTTTTGTAGGTGGTACACATAACTATCTTGTATCCGATAAATGGCTGTTAAATGGTCAATATGCTCGTTTGAAAAATCTTCAAATAGGTTATACCTTGCCCGATGCCTGGACATCAAAAGCAAAAATTTCAAGAATTAGGCTCTTTCTTTCCGCACAGGATATTCTAACTTTTTCTAAGTTAGCTACTTATAAAGGTTATTTTGATCCTGAGCAACGTGATAATGTGCAGAATGATTATCCGTTCTTTGCTACCGCTTCTTTTGGTGTAAATGTTAGTTTCTAACTAATTTAGATACAAAGAAATCCGATTTTTTCATGTTTAATTTTTTTTCAGTATGAAATCAATTATAAATTATAAGTTCGCTTTTTTCTTATTTCTTTTTAGTGTTTTTTCCTGTGAAGTAGAGCGATTGCCAGAAACTTCTATCAGTGACCAAACCTTTTGGAAATCAGAAACGGATTTGATTGCAGCAACAAATTACCTGTACATCTTTTTACCTGGCTTTAATACTGAAGATGTTTGGTC
>JANQZX010000106.1 GCA_030728245.1 Saprospiraceae bacterium
ACGATAAAATATTTTTCCGGATCGAAGCATTTTCCCGGGCCCACCAATCCTGCCCACCAATCGGAAGCATCTGCGTTTCCGGTGAGCGCATGGGTAACCCAGATAACATTATTTTTTTCACTATTCAGTTCACCAAAAGTTTGGTAATAAACAGTAAGTTCAGGCAGTATTTCTCCCGATTCAAGTAAAAAAGGACCATCAGATCGCCAAAGCAAACCCTTCATAAGCTGGGATATTCAGTTAAGGTGAGTAGTAAAAAATACTACTCACCCAGTCATTTAATAATTCTTTCTTTATCTAAAAAGTTTAGATTTTTTCAAAAGATTGAGAAAAATCGGCAGTAATGTCATCAATATGCTCAATACCGACGGAGACTCTTAACATAGTTGGCGTTACGCCTGCCGCCAGTTGCTCTGCGTCGGAAAGTTGTTGATGAGTGGTTGCCGACGGTTGAATAATCAATGTTTTGGCATCCCCCACATTGGCTAAATGGCTTACTAATTGCAAATTATTTACAAAATTTACTGCCTGCTCTTTATCCCCTTTCACCGTAAAAGAAAGAACCCCACCGAAACCTCTTTTTAGATATTTTTTTGCTTTATCATGAGAAGGATGGCCTGGTAAACCCGGATAATTGACTGATTCCACCTGAGGATGATTCTGCAACCAGGTAGCCAAAGCCAGGGCATTAGACACCGTTCTTTCCACTCTTAAGGAGAGGGTTTCTAAACCCTGAAGGAGCATAAATGAATTAAAAGGAGAGATAGCAGGGCCAAAATCTCTTAAGCCCTCCACTCTGGCTCTTATAATAAATTGAATATTTCCAAAAGGACCACCCACGCCAAAAACGTCAGAAAAAACCAGTCCGTGATAACCTTCAGAAGGTTCAGAGAAGGCTGGAAATTTACCATTTCCCCAGTTATAATTTCCCCCGTCAACAATCACGCCACCAATGCTTGTCCCGTGACCACCAATCCATTTAGTTGCTGATTCAACGACAACATTTGCGCCGTGTTCAAGTGGTCTGAATAAATAACCACCAGCTCCAAAGGTATTATCTACAATAAGGGGTAAATCATGTTTTTTTGCCAAGGCTGATAAACCTTCAAAATCTGGAATCTGGTACGACGGATTACTTATGGTTTCACAATAAATGGCCTTTGTATTTTCATCTATTCTTTGTTCGTAATCAGCAACCGACTCACTCGCAGCGAACCTAGCTTCGATACCTAACTTTTTAAACGCCACCTTAAACTGGTTGTAGGTACCTCCATATAAATTTGGGCTACTTACAAAGTTATCTCCGGCATTTAAAATATTATTCAGTGCAATAAACTGGGCGGCTTGACCAGAAGCAACGGCTAATGCTGCCACACCCCCTTCCAGTGCAGCTACTCTCTTTTCAAAAACATCGGTAGTTGGATTCATCAATCTGGTATAGATATTACCAAATTCGCGAAGAGCAAACAAATTTGCGCCATGCTCTGAATCTTTAAAGGTATAAGAAGTGGTCTGATAAAGCGGAACTGCCCTGGACCTGGTTACTGGGTCAACTTCTTGACCAGCATGCAATTGTAACGTTTCAAAATGAAAATCTTGTGCCATGATATAAATTTTAAAATGAGAAATGAGAATAACTCGTGCATAATGCCATAGAGCTTAAGCCCTACAACAGCTTCCAGAAATTTCCGTACGATAAAAAAGGAAATAGGAATGGCTGTTAGTTGAAACAACAACAGCAACAACAACTGTTATGAAAACGATTGTCAGTAATGAAAATAGAGATAAGAAGAACTACTCCCGAGGAGGATAAAAAATGTAACAAGTTGGCGTTCATAGACACACAGATTTTATAGTTCCAAAATAAATTGGCGGGATTTGGCACCGTTGCATGATATTCATTCATGGTTGCCAGAGGTTCTGTGAGCCCGATCTCTCCCCTCTTCTGTATAAAATCACATCGGTTAAGTAGTGATTGAAATACAAAATTAGAATTAACTTTGAAAAAAGACAAGTTAAATCGAAAAAAGTATGAAATATTTTTCATTTTTGACCGTGTTTTGAATTCTTATTACAACCATATCCAAATGAATTTAACCCTTTCTCGCTTATCTGCGCCATATCATTTTGCCATAAAAAATGCGTCGGGAAATACGGTGGAAACCGATGCATCCACTGACATTGGCGGAGGCGATGCCGCTTTAAGGCCTATGGAATTATTGTTGGCAGGACTCTCTTCCTGTAGCAGCATTGATGTTGTTTTATTACTTCAAAAAATGCGGCAACCTCTCATTGATATTCGCGTTGATATCCAGGCAGAGCGACGTCAAAATGAAACCCCTTCGTTATTTGAAAAGATACATCTTCATTTTGTTCTTTATGGCGCATTAGACCATGAAAAGGCAGAAAAAGCAATTAATATGTCTATCGATAAATATTGTTCCGTGGCAAAGATTCTGGAGAAAACGTGCACTATTACCTGGGATTTTGAAATTCTACCTGCATGAAACCTGAACATTTTGAATCGATAGCCATTCGGGAACAAATGGAGCGAACTGCTTACAGAGAACACAGCACGCCCCTGTTTTTGACTTCAAGTTTCACTTTTCCTTCTCCGGAATTGATGGCAGATACCTTTCAAGGGGAAGGAGACGGCCTTATTTATTCGCGGTATAACAATCCTAATACCGATGAATTCATTAATAAAGTTTGCTTACTCGAAGGTGTTGAAGATGGTTTTGCTACCGCCTCTGGCATGTCAGCCGTATTTGCCAGTATTGCCCCTTTTGTCTCTCAAGGTGACCACATTTTAGCTTCCAGGGCACTATTTGGTTCTACTTTACAAATATTGGGTCAAATATTGTCAAAATGGGGTGTTACTTTTACCTTAACAGACCCGGCGAATCCAATGGACTGGGAGGAAAAGGTGCAACCTAATACCCGTATGTTTTTATTGGAATCTCCCTCTAATCCAGGATTGGCGCTGGTAGATTTAACGGCAGCCGGTGCTTTTTGTAAAAAAAATAATATCCTTTTCAATATAGATAATTGTTTCGCCACCCCTTATTTGCAAAATCCGGCGAAATTTGGAGCAGATCTAATCGTTCATTCTGCCACTAAATGGATGGACGGGCAAGGTCGCGTATTGGGTGGTATAGTGGTTGGAAATTCAGAATTGATAGAGAAAGTACGCTTTTTTTGCAGACATACCGGTCCGGCTATGCCTCCTTTTAATGCCTGGATACTAAGTAAAAGTTTAGAAACACTGGCTGTTAGAATGGATAGACATTGCCAAAATGCCCAACAAATCGCCCAATTTTTATTAGAAAGAAGTGAAATAAATCAGGTAATCTATCCTTTTTTACCATCTCACCCGCAATACGAATTAGCTAAAAAACAAATGAAATGGGGAGGCGGTATAGTGAGTTTTGAAGTTAAAGGGGGCCTAAAAGCGGCCATGTCCCTTTTAGGTGAATTAAAGTTTTGCTCTCTTTCTTCCAATTTAGGAGATACCAGAACAATACTCACCCACCCTGCCTCAACCACACATTCCAGACTCAGCCCTGATGAAAAAAAAGCAGTTGGTATAACTGAAGGACTTATTAGAATATCTGTTGGATTAGAACATATTGATGATATAAAAGCAGATTTGACGCAGGCCATGGAAAAAATATAGGTAAAATGAAACCTGACAGATAAATCTTTGTTTTATTACCTTTGTGGGATGATTAGCTTATAATATGCAAGAAAGTAAACCTATCATACGTCAGGCGGAAGCTCTAATACCCACGCCTTGGGGTAATTATAATTTATTGGCTTATGCCAGTCACCCTAACGAATGGATGCCTCATCTCGCTTTGGTTCATGAAAACATTGATTTCAACCAACCCGTTTTAGTCCGTATTCACTCTGAGTGCATCACGGGAGATTTATTTAGTTCAAAACGGTGTGATTGTGGGGAACAGCTTTTATCGGCAATGGATAAAATATCCGACGAAAATGGAATCCTTATCTACTTGAGGCAGGAAGGAAGAGGCATTGGCATTATCAACAAATTAAAAGCCTATCAATTACAAGATTTGGGGTTAGACACCGTGGAGGCTAATCTCCATCTGGGATTATCCATTGATGCCAGAGATTTTACTATTGCTTTGGCATTATTGAGCGATATTGGGGTGAAAAAGGTTAGATTGCTGACAAATAATCCAGATAAAATAAAAATATTTAATGAAAGTCACATAGAATTAGTAGAAAGAGTTCCACTGGTTATTGTTCCTCAAGAAGAGAACAGGGATTATTTGAGGGTAAAAAAAGAAAGAATGGGTCACATCTTAAAGTTTTGATATAATAAGTGAAAATTATCTCGTTTCATTCGTTTGGAGATGCCGATCAATTGTATTTTACTGAGGTTAGTGAACCTAAGCCAAGTGAATATCAGGTGGTAGTAAAAATAAAAGCTACGGCGCTGAATAGAGCTGATATTTTACAAAGAAGGGGAAAGTATCCACCTCCTGCAGGAGAAAGTCAAATATTGGGATTAGAAATTGCGGGAGAAATTGTTGTGTGCGGCGAGAAGGTTACACGATGGAGTCCTGGTGATAAGGTTTGCGGTCTCATTTCTGGAGGAGGTTATGCGGAATACGCTGTTATTCACGAACAACATGCTATGCCCATTCCTAAAGGATTAACCTTTGCAGAGGCAGCGGCCATACCGGAAGCTTTTTTGACAGCCTGGCAAGCACTGCACTGGCATGCTAATATAAAAAATGGGCAACGGGTTTTACTTCATGCTGCAGCATCAGGCGTTGGTACCGCGGCCCTTCAGTTAATAAAAAAGGCTGGAGCAGAAGTAATAGCCGTTTCCTCCACGGAAAAGCATGCGTTATGTAAAAAATTAGGCGCCTCGGCCTGCATTGATTATAAAAAAGAATCTTTTTCACATCGTGTAGAAGAAATAGTCGGTAAAAATGGGGTAGATATAATTATAGATTTTATTGGCGCTTCCCATTGGGAACAAAATCTGGCTTGTTTAGGAACCGACGGCGTATTTGTTTTATTAGGATTTTTAGGAGGCGCTTCACCACAAACTATTCCCCTTCAAACGTTGTTACAAAAAAGATGGACAATTAAGGGCAGTACTTTAAGGAATAGAGATCTAAATTATAAATCCCAATTAATTGAAGGTTTAGTTTCTCATACCTGGAGTGATTTCGCCGAAGGACATTTACTTCCCGTCATTGGCGATATTTTTCCATGGGAGGAAGTTATAGCTGCACATAGTCTAATGGAGAGTAATACATCACAAGGGAAGATTATCCTTACCCTATAATTTTACCATATAAACAAATTATCTATGAAAACAGGTAGCCTTTTTATTTTAGTTGTTGGATTTAGCATACTATTTTCAACAAACTCGTTGGCACAAAATTACAAGACAGCCGTTGGTGCGAGAATTGGATATCCACTTACTTTATCGGGAAAATATTTTATCAATGAGTCAATTGCACTGGAAGGTAACTTAGGATTAAGAGCCTTTTCCGGATATTCCTGGATTGCCTTGAGTGCTGCTGGCTTAAAGCATAAACCGTTAGATGTATTAGATGGCCTAAACTGGTATTACGGCGCCGGATTATCCGTCTATTTTTGGCGTTTTGACCAGATAAATACTTTATCCTCATCTTCATCCTTGGGGCTTCAAGGCTATGTAGGATTAGATTACACGTTCAAAAAGAGCCCAATAAATGTTACCATAGACTGGACACCTACCTTTTTCATTAATGGCTACACGTCAGGTTTAGGGACCAGATTTGGTGGTTTAGGTATTCGTTACACCCTAAATTAAATAAAGGATTATACTAAATGACTGACCTGATAATGAGGTCTGTCATTTAGTAAATCTTTAATCATTTTGCCTCATATATATCCATCAACCTCGGGTATATTCTTTTGAACCCAAATACGGGCTTCCTTATAATCTTTAAATAAACAAAGAGGCACATCATTTTTAAAATCATCCATAGCCTTTACCAGTTTATCCTTGCTCCTAAGGAATGGAATATCTCTTATAAGGATAGCTTTTACCCTGTTAGGATATTCTTTAGCTAGTTTTTGGTACAGAAAAAAGTCCTTTTCCCCACTATCACCAACGAGAACAAGAGGAATGGAGGGAAAAAAAGACATTACATGTTTTATCCAGGCCAGTTTAGATTTAAATCTTTGGGAGGATCCCTTATCGAGGGTTGAGAGGCCAAAATCTTTTAGCATAATAGGACCCTTTGGAAAATGGCATCTATCTAACCAGGTAAGCACGAAATCGTATAGAGTTCGAGGTGTGCTTGAAATATAAAACACAAAGGTTTGCCATTCTGGTTGATCTTTCAATTGAGTAAGACGCTGAAAAAAGGCTGGGGCCCCGGGAATGCCTCTTCGCTGTTCCAGATTTTTCAAAAAGGTATTGTATAAAACTTTCCAATAAAACAGTGATTTAACACCGGTTAGTAGCAAAGTATCATCAATATCACTGATAACAATAAATTTTTGTTTATTTGAAATGAACAAAATTTCCCCGGTCAGCGTCGATTGTTCAATATAAAAATCATTTTTAGGTTTAATCTCAACCGCCACATTTAACCAACAGGAGCAGGAAGGATAAAATGTCGAGGGCCAATTTATTTCCAGGGTAAAATAACCCGCAGAATTTGAGGTAGTTAAAAAAGTGTGGTTCAACACAGAGATTTCACAAGGAATATCGGGAATTCTTGTATTAAAAATTCTCTTTACAGTATCAAATAGATGCTCTAATGGAGAGGCTTCCGGATTATTTTTAATGTGCCTGTATCTTGAAATTCTTCCTTGAATAAAAAGCATATCTTGTGACGCGTACCCTCTAAAGGTAGTACCATAAATCATTTTATTTTTATAACCAGCGAATAAACGCCAACAAAATAGACGGAAGCTGGTTACATAATAACTGAATTTTGCAAGAAAGAAGGTTTTGTTTGGTTTACTCAAAGGTAAAATGATTTATCATGGAAATATTTTCCAAATATCTAATCTTCATTCAAAAATAGAGTTTAATTAATTATTTTATACTAAATTACGGCAGAGATTCTGAATTATTATATGGCTATTTTATTGTATCAAGGAAATAACGGGCAAAAACAAGCGGAGGCAGGACCCTTCAGCACAATAGATAATTTAATTTCAAGGATGTACCAGGTTATTTCCAGTGAGTCGGCTGAAAGTAGAAATTGGGACGTATTCAGAAAACTTTTTCGTTCTGAGGCCAGGATTAATGCTCTGGGGAAAGACCAGCGAGGTGAGGAAAGATTTATTTCGCTTACGGTAGAAGATTATATAAGAGGCGCTGAGGCAAGTTTTCAGAAACAGCGTCTTAATGAGCATGAAATTGGAAGGATTGTCGAAGAATACGGAGACATGGTGCATATTTTTAGTGCTTATGAAACTAAAGATGCAACTACTGAAAAAATTTTACAGCGTGGTATTAATAGTATTCAAATTATATACAGAGAAGATAGATATTGGATAGTTTCCTTGTTATTCAACCCAGAAACAAAAGACAATCCAATAACCGAAAGGCATTTATTTCCAAAGGAAGTAGCAAAGCCAGCAAAGACACGAAAGCCTATTTATCAAAAATAGCATCGACATAATCCCGTTTTCTAAATACTTGTAACTGTTGCATTCCCTCACCCACGCCAATAAACCGAATGGGTATTTTAAATTGGTCAGAAATACCAATAGCTACCCCTCCTTTTGCTGTGCCATCGAGTTTAGTTAGAATGAGACCAGAAACATCGGTTGCCTCTGTAAAATGTTTAGCTTGTTCGAAAGCATTTTGCCCGGTTGTAGCATCAAGAACGAGAATAACCTCATTGGGAGCTGTGGATAACTTTTTAGTTACAGACCGTTTTATTTTAGAAAGTTCGTTCATCAGATTGACCTTCGTGTGTAATCTGCCTGCGGTGTCAATAATAGCAATATCACAATTATTCTCTATGGCATATTGGACAGTTTCGTAAGCGACGGCGGCGGGATCAGCATTCATACCCTTTCCATAAAAATGACAGGAAACCCTTTCCGACCATATTTTCAGTTGATCGACAGCAGCAGCTCTAAAAGTATCAGCGGCACCTAAGACCACATTGAAACCTGCCTCTTTAAACTGGAAGGCCAACTTGCCAATAGATGTAGTTTTACCCACACCATTTACGCCAACTACGAGAATAACGTAAGGTTTAACCTCTTTTGGAAGAGCGAAGAAATCGACATCTGTAGTATTATTTTCAGCGAGCAAAGCTACCATTTCACCTCTCAACATCTCATTTAGCTCACCGGCATTGATATATTTTGAGCTGGAAACCTTTTGTTGAACTCTTTGAATAATTTTATTTGTTGTTTCGAGACCTACATCCGAGGACATAAGAATAGCTTCTAACTCATCGAGGAAATCGTCATCTACGGAAGACTTGCCGACAACAAGCCGGGAAAGACGACCGAGCAGTGATTCTCTTGTTTTTTCCAGACCTTTGTTGAGGTCTTCCTTTTCCTTTTTCCCAAAAAACCTATTTAGAATAGACATCTGAACAAAATTATATCAAATGAAACAAAAGGGGACTTTCCTTCAATAAAGAAAAGTCCCCTCCAAAAAATGATTCCTTAAAAGATTATTTCTGTTTAGCCAGAAACTCGTCCTTTTTATCTTTGTGAATCATTGATTCTTTATAGCTGTAATTGCCAGTCTTAGGGTCTTTGACACTAACGACGATTTTAACGAAATCACGACCGGAACCTACGTTAGCGGCACGTTGAGCAACCCTGGCGTTTTTAGAAACTTTTGCCATGACAGGATGATTTTAAAAATCTAAAAATTATTTAATTTCTCTGTGAACAGTTACTCTTTTTAGAATAGAATTATATTTCTTTAACTCTAATCTATCAGGCGTATTTTTTCTGTTCTTTTGGGTTACATATCTTGATGTCCCCGGAAGACCTGATTTTTTGTGTTCGGTACACTCCAAAATAATTTGGATACGATTACCTTTACTTTTCTTTGCCATGATGGTTAATTATAAAGACCTAGAGAGTTACCCCTGTGTCAAATCCTTTTTTAGCACACATCTGAAGATATAGATGAATACCGTATTTATCAATATTACGCAATGCAGAAGTGCAAATACGTAATGTAACCCATTCACCCGTTTCTGGAATAAAGAAACGTTTTTTCTTTAGGTTAGGAAGGAAACGACGCTTAGTCTTCCTATTTGAGTGCGATACATTGTTGCCGACGATTGGTCTCTTACCTGTCAGCTGACAAACTTTTGACATAATTGCATTTATTTAAAGCTCTGCAAAAAGGGGTGACTCCGTCAAGACTCGAACTTGAAACCTTCTGATCCGTAGTCAGATGCTCTATCCAATTAAGCTACGGAGCCTTGCCATTTGCTTTAGCGGTTGCAAATATAAACCGTTTTTTTATTTTCTAAAAGAAAAATACAAATTTAGGTAATAAAATATTCGTAGAAAAAATTTTACTGTCCCTGAACAATAAAAGTAGCCTGCTGAATATTAAAAACACCTGGAGAAAAAACCCAGTAGTTACCTGGTTTCCAACCATTTGTCATCACTCTAGCCCTATTTACTCCCTCTGGCATGAAAATCTGCTTTACCTGTTGTCCAATGGCATTGTAGATAGATAAAAGGCTAGTTTCATTTTCGGGCTTCGCTATTTCAACATATATTTCGTCTATGCTCGGATTTGGGTAAACCAATAACTTGCCCGTTGGCATCTCTGGCTTCTTCTCCGGATAGATTTCCAATAACTTCAACATACTGCTAAATACATTAAGCCTTCCTCCCGTGGAGGTTAAAGATACGAGAGAAGGCACCTTATCTACATTATTTAACAATAAATTTCTAATTTTCATAGCAGTTTGTGCCGGAAAGGCCATAGCTTCTTCAGCGAGTTTCTGACGGGGAATACTATAAAGAAGCGCTATAGCCCCTGCCAGGTGAGGCGCTGCGGCAGAATTCCCATGAAAAGCGCCATATTCATTGTTATTCCTGGTAGAAAAAGAATTTTGTCCTGGTGCGCCCATATCTATGGAAACGGCACCAAAAGCAGATCCGGCGTATCTCTCATCTTTTGGATTAGTATTCAGAACGGTCATTAAATAGTCGCTTTTACAGGTAGTAGGCATGTCCCCCACTTCATCTACATTCCAGGGATTATTCGCCGCTCCGGCTGCTGATAAAATACCTGCTGCACCGAGACGGTCATACATTTCACCCCATAAAGGCTGATCCACACACTTTATTTTATTAACGCCAAATGAGGCATTCGTTGTAACTACAAAAGCCCCCTGCTTCCCTTTGGTCCGGTTATATCGTTCCCTTTGCTCTATAATGTAATCATAAGCAGCAATAATATCACTTACCAAACGAGTTTCAAAAACCATCAATTTAACGTGCCAGTTCATCCCAGAAATTCCCTTTCCATTGTTTCCCTTTGCACCAATAATACCCGCCACGGAGCTCCCGTGATTATCAGCAACATGCATTGCACTTTGATGTATGAAATTCCAACCTGAGACATCATCGACATAACCATTTTGGTCATTATCAATTTTATCACCAGGTTTTTCCCCTTTGTTAATCCAGATATTCCCCTTCAAATCTTCATGATTAATATCGAAACCAGTATCGAGAATAGCTACCACAATAGTATCACCTAAAGCAGAAACACCCCCTTTGGTTATTTCCCACACTTTCTCTGTTCCAATGCTAAACAGACCCCATTGTGACGCTAAATTTGGATCATCCGGCATATCTCCTCTTGGCTCAACAGAGATATCAAAACAGGCATATTCCACTTGAGGATCTTTTTTAATTTCTTCTAACAGATTAATAGCATTCACCGTTAGTGTATCATAACCAATCAAGTTGATATTAGCTGCTTTACTCAATTTTTTCTCTAACCAAATACCTCCCCCATCTCTGGCGTAAGTTTGAAATCCTACCATAAAATTTTCCGGAACTACTTGTGGTTTGAATTTAACCAGTAGTTGCCCAAGGTTAATGGTTGATTCCTTTTGCGCTAAAATGGTAAGCGCCGGAAGCAATAATAGAGTTAGGAGGTAGATTTTAATTTTCATGAGTTTCATTTTACCTGAATGCATGAAACGGTTTATTCCGGTTCACGTTTGGGGTAAAGCAAATCATAAGCCAAATTTAAAATGAAAAGCATTGGTAAACGTTGAAATTCAATACATTATAGTAAAATAATTTATAATATGTTCTCTTTAAATATTGACTTTATATTTATTATACTTATTATTTTTATTTAATGTGTCTTGAAAAATAAATCATATTTTTATTTTTAATAATTGAAAAATAGGTTATATAAATCCCATTATGCCCCTGGCGTCCTATAGACATGCGACCCCTTTGGGGTCGGTTTTTCAATATCCTGACAACTGGGGGTCACATTGACCCAAAAAAATAGGGGGCTATCTTTTTAGACAGCCCCCTATTTTATAGGTGTTTTACCCTAATTAATTACCAGCTGGAGCAGGCATATCTGTATCACCAGGTTTTGCCACCTGAAATTCAACACGACGATTCATGAAGCTACTATTGGCCTCCACGATATTATCATCTTTACCTTTATAATTAAGAACAAAACGATCACGAGAGATGCCTTGTTTATTCACAAAATAATCAATAGCAGCGCTTGCTCGCTGGAAAGAAAGCTTTTGATTAATATCTTCCCCACCCGTCTTATCTGTATAACCTATAACTAACAACTTCATACCTCTATTAGATTTCATCATTCTGGCAATAGAAGATAGATTTCCAACATCTGAATTACGAATATTGCTACTTGACATTTCAAAATGAATCATAGGTAGAAACCATTCTACAACGGCACCGCCACCGTAAGATCCTCCCCCAGTTGCCTCGCGTTGTTGAAACGCCTGTTCCACAATTTCTTTAACTCTGGCTTCGGTTACTCCGCCACCACCAGGACGAGTAGTCATTCCTCCACCTGTTGAACCTGTACCTCCACCTGTAGAGTTGTCACCATTAACGATAACACCATCTGCATCTACCTGTTCCCCTTCCAACGGAGCATAAAAAGGTTGTTTATCCAAATAATCTGGAACACCATCTTTATCACTATCCAGGGTACGGCCACGCGTATCAACTAAGGCATTCGGAGGTGTATTCAATTCCATATCAAATTCATCTAAAACACCATCATTATCTGTATCTTGAATAGGAATTTTACCACCTGTTCCTATATTTGTCTTAATGCCTTCAATTTCTCTGATTACATTTTTTAAAGGACTATTCCAAAACGCAGGCGAATCACCCGTCTTATTACCAATGATATAATTTAAGCTAAGATTGGTAAATCCAATATAGTCATTGTAATCTGTCTGAGAAGAAGTAGGATTTTCTAAACCGTTGTCCCAACCATCCATCAGGTCTCTTCTTTCGCCCATAGCCATCATCGTTTGATGTTCAAGACCTATGCTAAGATTCGGAGAAACCCTGTAAGCAAGGTTAAGACCTACGCCGGCATGAAAAGGATTATTCGAGAAATCAAATTTCCTTGTCGTTTTTTCTGCTTCTGTTGGTCTTGAAATAATGGTGCCATACTTTGTTACGGTGGATGAGTTTGCACCACCACCTACCATTAAATTAATGGCTAATTTTTTTTCCTTATCTGCTGAAGCAAGAGAATTAAGGTTGATCAGACCCCACATAGAACCTGACATCCAGGTAGATGAGAAACCACGTAATGAAGGATTTAATCCATCGGAATTACCTGCCGCCTTTCCGTAAAGGAACTCTGCGCGCAGAGAAAAAATATTATCTAAGGCAAACCTAAGGCTACCGGCAAAACCATAATTTGAAAATCCGCTAACTGAATCCGGAGAACCCCTTTTAATTTCACCTAAAATCTGAAAGAGACCACCTCTTAAGCCCACTTCGAACCCAGAACCAGGTGAATATCCAGCAGGTTTATCTGCTTCTGGATCTTCAATTACAAGCATTTCTGCTTCCATTTCCGGGGCAACCTCCTCATTTTTTACTTTTGGGGGTTTGGCAGCTTTCTTTTCCTTTTTTGGTTTGTCTTTACCTTTTGTCGGTTGCTCCCAAGGCATTATTTCGTCTTCAGTAGTCTGGCCATTTGCAACGAAACTAGTTACTATAAGGACAAGTAACGAATAAAATATTTTCTTTAACATGCTCCGAAAATTAATGATGTGGTTCTAAATGTAGAATCTGGGAGATTTACTTTCACGTTAAACACCTGATTTACACATGAAAATTAATCCAAATTTATAAATAATTTGGTTAATATAACACTATCTACCTTTTTTTCTAAAAAATCACTCATTTTGTTTATTAAATAAAAGTAAAAAAAACCACTGCTACTATTTAATTACCATGTAGTTATATAAAGTTAAACTACAAAATGCTACATACCTGTATTATATTGGTGGTCTCGACAGGAATCGAACCTGTATCTCGGGTTCCGGAGACCCACGTAGTATCCATTCTACTACGAGACCTTAATTATTTTGCAAATATAATTTTATTTTATCCATTTCCTGTGGATTCCCGACATATTAATGACGTTAAAAATAAAATAGCGATGTTTTTAGTCCTTTGGTAGAGTTATTTGGCACTTTGATTTAAAATAATTTGGATATTAGAATAAATATACTTGCTTTGTGTCCTAAAATAAGTTAAACCAATACTATGTCAACAAACTTAAAATTAAGCCTGTTTTGTCTCACTCTGGGATTGCTCTGCAGTGGAAATCTTTCAGCTCAAAATATAGGTAAATTAACCGGAGTAGTTTCCGATTCAACGGGGGGGGCGTTAAGCTCCGCTACCGTAATGTTACTTAAAAAAATAGATTCGACGCTCGTTGAATTCGCCCTCTCTGAAAATGATGGTCGCTTTAAATTTGAAAAAATTAGCTTGGGCGATTTTTTATTAAATATCACTTATTTGGGTTATACATCGTATTACAAATCGGTCTCATTTTCTGCATCGAACCCTTCGGTAGATTTAGGTAAAGTGTCCTTAGAGGCGCAAAGCACTCTGCTAAATGAAATTACGGTAGAAGGGGAAAGGAACCCTATGACCATAAAAAAGGATACAGTGGAATATAATTCTGCCGCTTTTCAGGTACAACCCAATGCCAACGTGGAGGAATTATTGAAGAAATTGCCCGGCGTTCAGGTCGATAGATCGGGAAATGTGCAGGCTCAGGGGGAAACCGTAAATAGGATATTAGTTGATGGCAAAGAATTTTTCGGGCGTGATCCTAAAATGGCTACTAAAAACTTACCCGCCAGTGCCATCGATAAAATCCAGGTTTTTGATAAAAAATCGGACCAGGCTGAGTTTACAGGTGTCGATGACGGACAGAGGGAAAAAACAATTAATCTTACGCTAAAAGAAGATAGCCGCAAAGGTAGTTTTGGAAATGTAAACGGGGGTGTTGGATCCGAAGGCAGATTTCAAGGTAAAGCCAGTCTCAATAAATTTGGTTCGAAGGAAAAGATTTCTTTTATCGGTATGGCCAATAATATCAATAATCAGGGCTTTTCATTTGAGGAATATGTTGGATTTACTGGCGGTATGTCCCGAGGTGGTGGCATTCAAATAGATGGAGATAGTCCTATTAATAATGGAAACAATACTGGGTTTACCAATACCTATTCCGGTGGTTTGAATTATACGAATACCTTTAGTGATAAAACAGAATTGAACGGTAGTTATTTTTATTCCCTATTGGATAAACAAACCGATAGAACACTTTTCAGAGAAAATTTCCTAGCCGACAGGACCTTTTTCAATACGGAAGATAGCAAACAGAATAGCCAAAACCAAAGTCACAGACTCAATGTAGTATTAGATCATAAAATCGATTCTTTCCAATCTATTAAATTAACTTCCCGTGTCACTTTCAGAGGTAGTAATACGCTTTACGAAGGTGAAACGGAAACGCTTAATGCCGATTATTCGCCATCTAACAGCAATATTCGCACAAACACCAGCGAAGGCAGTGCCAGTCAGGTAACTAACGATTTATTGTATAGAAGAAAATTATCAAAACCTGGAAGAAGCTATTCTGCCAATTTTTCATTCAATCTGAATAATGATGGTAATTTTGGTGAAAATTTATCGGAAAACACCTTTTTTAAGGCTGGAAAAAGCAAAATTGATACTATTAAGCAAAGATTTACCCAGGATAATGAAAGAATTTCTTATGGCGTAAGGCTTTCCTACACAGAACCTTTGTTTAAAAAGCAATACCTGGAAATGAATTATGATTATCGCCATAATGATAATAATCAGTTTCGAGAAGTATATGATCTGGCCTTTGGACTTAATCCTTTCGAAAAATTTAATTCCCAACTCAGCAATAAATACACCACCGATTACAATTATCACAGAGGAGGTGGAAACTACCGATTTTCCGGCGAGAAATTTAATCTTACCGCAGGAGCCAGTGTTCAATATTCTTTGTTAACCGGTGAACTTATCCTTACTGAACAAAACATTGAAAAGAAATATACCAATATTTTACCAGCGGTTAGAATGCGCTGGGAAGTTGGAAAAGGTAAAAATTTATCTGCCGACTACTCTACCAACGTTAGAGAACCTTCTTTGACTCAACTTCAACCTTTGGTTGACAATAGCAATCCTTTGAATATATATGTAGGTAATCCTGATTTGAGACCTGAATATAGCCACAACATGGGCGTCAGATTCTTTAGCTTCAATCAGTTTTCAATGACCAATCTTTTTATATTTTCGAACATAGGTTACACGCAAAATAAAATCAGGAATACGCAGGTTATCGATGATCGATACATCACCACTACCCGCCCGGAAAACGTGGCGAACGACTTAAATATATCGACACGCGCTAATTTTGGCACGCGTATCAAGCCCTTGAAATTAAGAATCAACAGTAATGCAGGCATTGTGATGAACCAGGGATTAACTTATATTAACGGTGCTTTAAGTACCACTAATTCAACTAATATTTCCGGTGGAATTTCCATTGAAAATCAAAAAAAAGACTTATTTGACTGGCAAATTGGAATGGATTGGCGTAATTCGAACACAGCCTATTCTATCGCCACTCAAAATGCGAGATCGTTTAGTGTAAAGACTTACACCGCTAACATAAACGTTCCCCTATTTAAAAAGGCTATTAATCTTTCTACCAATTTAGATTATGAGATTTACTCAGGATTGAGCGCAGGATTCAATCAGGCCATTCCAATCTGGAATTCAGGACTTTCTGTATTTGTTTTGAAAGATAAACGCGGTGAATTAAAACTTGCGGCTATTGACATGTTGAACAAAAATACGGGCATTAGTCGCACTGCTGACTTCAATTATACGTCAGATGAGCAAATCAGATCCTTAGGAAGGTATTTCATGTTGAGCTTCACTTATACGTTAAAAGGTATGGGCGGAAATCAAATGGGCATGCCAGCGGGAGGAATGCGTATGTTTATGAGATAAAATATAAATCATCCAACAAAAAAAGCGTGCGAAAAAATACCTTCGCACGCTTTTTTTATTAGGTATATGCAATAACTAAATCAATCAAAATTTAATTACGGGGACCGCTCATTCTTATTTGGAAGCCACCTTGACCATTAGCTCCCATTTCTTTCATTCTCTCCGCCACAATCGCATTGTATTCTTTACGGGTAACCAATTTACCCTTATCAGGCTCTACAATTCCAGCCGATAAAGCAGGATCCAGGGTAATTTCCTTTGCAATCAAGGTTTGAGCTCCTTCATTAATATCGACCATAATAACGAGTCCAGGAAGACCCGCGTAAGTTTGTGGGCCTGCACTAATTGGAATCGTTGGCGTGAAATACGCTTTTATGCGACGTTCTCTACCCATCAATGAATCTTGGTAAGAAGCGCCAATGGCCAGATAACCATTAATCATTTTCTGTTCCCCTGTAATTTTCCAGGCCATTTTTTCCGTTTCATCAGATATTAGAAAGGTCTTATCCATGAAATCAGTCTGTTCAATAGAACGTTTTTCCTTTAAATTTCTAAACACGACATTAGCAGAACGACGCATCATAAATCTCCTCATCATTCCCTCTTGTTCTGTAGCTGCGGGAGGTGCTTCAGGTTGTTTCTCCGCATTCTTACAAAGAGACATGGTTTCATTAAAAAGCAATTCTAAATTTGACACCTGGAATTCTGGTACAAATTTTTTCATTTCCTCAGCTCTTTCAGGAGGTAAATTACGATGAATATTAACCGTTACTTCATATAATATTCTTCCTCCCTTACCTTGTGCGCCGAGCATTACAAACGAAAATAATCCTAACGAAAGGAAAATCATTTTATACATTTTCATGATATTGAAAATTTATTTGTTAAAAAAGTACGCTATTATACAATTAAAAACGGTTAACCTATAAAATATTCTATCAAACCTATTAAATAATCTATGACTTTTAAAAATTATGGTTAAATTCATTTTTTAAAATATTAGAAGAATCAAACGAAACAAAAATTTTAACATGGGACAAAAAAGTGAAGAACATCAGATTGGTTTTGGGCCTACCATAGCTCTGGTCATGGGAAATATGATAGGTTCAGGGGTGTTTTTTCTACCCGCCTCCCTCGCTGCTTACGGCGGTATTAGCATGTTTGGCTGGGCGCTTTCCGCACTTGGAGCCATTGGATTAGCCCTTGTTTTTGCCGCTCTTAGTAAAAAATATCCCGGGACAACCGGCGGACCTTATGTTTACACCAGAGAGGGATTTGGCCATTTTGCTGCCTTTTGGGTGGCTTGGGGCTATTGGATTTCTGTTTGGTGTACCAATGCAGCCATCGCTGTTGCCCTAATTGGTTATTTAAGTCATTTCTTTCCAACCATTGGAGAACATCCAATCGCTGCCATTTCAGCCGGCCTGAGTGTCATCTGGTTTTTAACCTGGGTCAATACCCGGGGAATTAAAACAGCTGGAACCGTCCAATTGGTGACTACCATCTTAAAATTAACGCCTCTTTTAATGGTGTCCATCGTAGGCATATTTTATGTCAATATGGACTATTTAACGCCGATGGTTCGTGGAGAAAACACGATTGGAGGTGCTTTGGCTGCTACAACGACGCTGACGCTTTTTGCCTTCCTTGGTCTTGAATGTGCTACCATTCCAGCTGCCAATGTGAAAGATCCTGAAACAACCATTCCACGAGCCACTATTTGGGGCACGCTCTTGACCGCTCTCGTTTATATGTTAGGTAGTTTTGCCGTCATGGGCATATTGCCACCAGAGGAACTCATACAATCGAAAGCGCCATTTGCCGATGCTGCTACTAAAATATGGGGACCCTGGGCTGGAAATTTTGTCGCAGCAGGCGTTCTCATTTCTACTTTTGGTGCATTAAATGGCTGGATTCTGATTCAAGGTCAAATTCCATTAGCTGCCGCAAATGATAAGGTTTTTCCAGCCGTTTTTGGAAAACAAAATAGCAAAGCAACCCCAGCCGTGGGTATCGTGTTGTCCAGTGTGTTGATCTCTATTTTATTGTTAATGAATTATACAAAGGGCTTAGTGAAAGCTTTTGAATTTATGATCTTATTGACAACGATTAGTGTTTTAATTCCTTATATTTTTTCATCAGCTACCTACGCTTTAACTATTTCCTTTAAAAAGAACCCTCGCTGGCTTATTCAATTATCTATTGCTTTAGTTGCGTTCATTTACTCTATGTATGCAGTTATTGGAGCAGGTTACGAGGTAGTTTACTGGGGATTTATCCTCCTCCTTTTGGGTATTCCTATTTACATCTGGCTTATTAAAAGTAATCCTTCGCAACCTTTGAAATGAGAGAAACCTGTCATAGTGAATATGGAAAAATAAAATCCATCTTGCTTCATCCGGCAAAAAATAGTTTTGTCAGTGACGCTAATATTCAGGAGCAATGGCAAATGTTGAATTATCTTTCAGCGCCTGACTATCCCCTGGCGTTGAAGGAATATGATTATTTCCAACGCCTGTTAGAACAAACGGGGTCTACTATTTTCACCTTGCCCACCTCAGAAAAAACCAATATCGATGCCATTTATTGTCGGGATACCTCGCTGGCTACCGATTTTGGCTTAATCATTGGAAATATGGGCAAAGCGGCAAGGAAAAATGAGAATATCGAGGTTGCTTTGGCCGCTAAATCCCTCGGATTGGATATTTTGGGTGAAATCAAACACCCGGGTACCCTGGAAGGTGGCGATGTCGCCTGGATAGACGAGAAAACGCTGGCCGTTGGACATTCCTACAGGACCAATGAAGAGGGAATCAGGCAATTAAAAGCATTTTTGAATCCTAAAGGCATTGAGGTATTGGTTTTTTCTCTTCCTCATTATAAGGGTCAGGACGATGTTTTTCACTTGATGTCCATATTTAGCCCGGTAAATAAATTCGTCGCAGTCGTTTATTCTCCCCTCATGCCCATTTCACTGAGAAATACCCTTTTGGAGCGTGGATTTAACCTGGTGGAGGTTCCTGAAGAGGAATGGGAAAGTATGGGGTGTAACGTTTTAGCTATCGCACCTGGCAAATGTTTGCTAGTGGAGGGAAACCCTATCACCAAAGAAAGGCTGGAAAAAGCGGGTTGTGAGGTTATTGCCTTCCCCGGAAAAGCTATTTGTTTGCCCGGAGGAGGTGGACCAACTTGTTTAACGCGACCATTATTCAGAGAAATTTAAAGAACGCCAAATCCTATGAAAACATCTTTTCCTTTTAACATAGCCTTATTATTTATTTGGATATCCACTTCCCTGTTCTTTAGCGGTTGCGCCAGTTTACAAAACCGCGGAGAATCAACCTCGTGGCATTCTTTATTTAACGGCAAAGATATAAATGACTGGACGGTAAAAATTCATCATCACGAGGT
>JANQZX010000107.1:0-12783 GCA_030728245.1 Saprospiraceae bacterium
ATTCCCTTAATCACTTGTTTCAAAAGTGCACTACTTGTACGGTCACGGAATATGGCGAACTGGAGACAACCATAGAACCTGAAGTGCTTACCTTTTTACTGGAATGGTTGAGAATGGAAAAAATATAGGTTTAGGTTCTCCCCATTGTTTTCTATAATGCCATGGTAATGAAGGCCCAGTTTTTCTAAAAGCTGAATGGAGCTGATATTATCCAATTGGGTGACAGCAGCTATATTGTCCATTTTTATCTCGTTCAATGCATAGTTGAGAATCCTTTCAGCAGCTTCAAAGGCATATCCCTTCCCCTGGTATTTTTCCAAAAAAGCAAATCCAATATCATGAAAGGGGATATAATCTTTTTTAATAATGGTAACGACACCTATGGGTATTTTTTCCTTTTTTAAATGTACTACCCAATAGTTTATGTTTTTATTATCCAACAGATTTTGAACATATATTTTACTGAGACCGACGTTCAATATTTTTCTATCTCCAATAAATTGAATCCAGCCTTTTGTATTCACTAAGTGGAAAATGAAAGTAGCATCATCAACATTCAGCGGAATGAGAGAAAGACGTTCTGTATGAAATTTTTCAGTCATACTGAATTGTTAATAGGCTTATGACCATTTCATATCAACCTTTAAAGGCAAATTTAACCAGTTCTTCTAATCCGATAAAGTCTAATGTCTTCTCATTGGTAGCTTCGAGAAAAACCATTGGTGCCACATTTTCCCTGAAAGCTTCCATCCATCTTGAGGCACACAGACACCATTTATCACCCGGTTTTAGTCCTGGAAAGTTCCATTCTGGTCTGGGTGTTGACAAATCGTTTCCTTTACTTTTGCTAAATGTTAAAAATTCCTCGGTCATCACGGCACAAACCGTATGCGTACCACGATCATCTTCGCCCGTTTCACAACATCCATTCCTGTAATATCCCGTCATCGGTGAGCTGCTGCAAAGCATTAAATTTTCGCCAAATACATTTTTCGCCATTTTTTCTTTATTAGTCAATTATTTATCTTTATTCCGGCATACCAATTTCATCATGAGGTCTATTTGTCTGTCTTCACCTACCATAAAAACATGCTGATCAAAGGTGATAAATCCATTTTTTTCATAAAATACAATGGCTTTTTTATTTTCCTCCCAAACGCCTAACCAAATATATGGGGCATTTTTCTGGTTCGCAATATGTTTAGCCAAATTTAAAAGTTCTTTTCCAATGCCTTTTCCCTGGTATTCCTTTAAAACGTATATTCTCTCAATTTCAAGACTATCTTCCTCTTGATGCTCCGTTTGAGAGAGACCCTCATTTAATTTCATGTATCCAATGACTTCTTGTCCGTCTTTTACGAAATAAAAGGTGGTATTTTCATCATTTAACTCCCGGGATAATTTGTCAATGGAAAACCCTTCTTCCAAATATCTTGCCATGTTTTCTTCGGTATTTCCCCAGGAAAATGACTCGAAGAAGGTCTGTTTACTCAGTTTTTGTAAAATATCAATTTCGTCAGGCGATACTTTGTTTATAGGGTACATTTGTTTAGCTAGAGTAAGGATTCGGTTTAAGAAATTAACTTTTTAATCAATACAATTTGCCCCAGGTGATAATAACTATGCTCAATCAGAGTATTGATATTGAAGTAATAGGTACCATATTCCTTTTTAACAAAAATGGAATTCAATGTATTTTCATCCATTTCTTCCAGTTTTTGAGTAAATGAAGCTGCATCTGTCCAGAAGACAGCTAAAAAGGTATGCCATTGTTCGATGGTATTAATTGGAGGAAAATCAAAACTATATATGTCCTTGATGTCAAGATTTCCTCCATTAAAAACGTTTAATATGCCGGCAATATAATAGTGAACATGTTGTGCCAATGCAGCAATGCTATGCAAAGACTGGTATTTAAGAAGAACGACTTCTAGCGGTAAATCAGTTAACTGGTTCTTGTAACTGTTATTGGCAACCCAGGAATTATTTAAAATAACATCACTAAACCGTTTTGCCAGCTCACGATTATTCTCCATACTGAATTATTTGAAAAGCAAATAAGCAACAATCAATGTGAAAAAGATATTAAATAACTGTGCCAATAAAAATGCATAAAGCGGTTTTTTTCCTTCATTGTTGAATAGGTCGGAGAATTTTGTTTCCAATCCGATGCTGGTGAATGCCAGGGAAAACCAAAGTCCTTGCAGTGCTTTCAAATCGCCTTTAATTACATCGACCGTTTGTGGGGAAATAACAAAAGAAAAAAGTAGGGAGGCACCGATGAAACCGAGGACAAATTTCGGGAATCTTTCCCATATTATACCCAAGGTTGGTTTTGATTCCAACACGGTTGCAGACTTATTATTCGTATATGTCCAATAAATGGAAATAAAAAAGGCGGCTAATCCCAATAATACATTTTGAGAAAATTTTACAATGGTACTTATTTTTAAAGCCTCCTCCCCAATCAGACTTCCCGACGCAATAACAGCTCCTGTAGTGTCAATGGTACCACCAAGCCAAGCACCTGAAACTGCTTGAGACAGACCTAACATATTGGCTATGAATGGCATAAATATAATCATGGGAATGGCCGTTATAAGAACAACGGAAATGACATACGATAATTTTTTTGAATCGCCCTTGATGGCTCCTGCCGATGCTATGGCTGCTGAAACACCGCAAATGGAAACAGCACTCGAAATAATGATGGATAATTCTTCGTCAATGCCCATTTTTTTACAAAGCCAAAACGCAAAATACCACACAGCGACAACCACCAGTAATGCCTGGATGAACCCCAGAGATCCTGCTTTTAATATGTCGCCAAAAATGATACTACTGCCCAATAACACTAATCCTATTTTGACATAAAGTTCAGTGGAAAGGGCATTTTTAAGCCATAAGGGGACAGTGAAAAAATTACTTATAGCCAAGCCTATCGATAAACTAAAGATGACCGCTTCAAGATTCCAGTTTTTCAAAAAGGTATTTCCCGCCAATATTAATGCGATAACTGTTAATATATAAACGATTGGAAACCCTTTGGCTACAGAACTTATTCCTTTTCCTAACGCGACTGATGCAAGTATGGCTATCACATATACCAATAAAAATAAGGCAAAAATATTCGTTAAGTTTTTGATGGTTAGCACTTTGCCAAATAAATCGGAGGTGTCACTCCACCCAAAGGATGGTGGTTGAATCTTAAATCCTAAGAGGTAAAGTCCGATAATCAGAAATCCAAAAACAACAACGGTCCAATCTTCAGAAAGTGAAAAAGTAGGTTTTTGATTGGTCATAAAGCGTAGATTTAATTTAATTTCCCGTCAATTTATAAAAATTAAATGATTAACTTTAAGTAATTATAAACAACGTACATGAAAATTTCAAAATATAGCATTCCTGTATTTATTATCTGGCTGTTGGTTTTGCCACTTACGGCATTTAACCAGTCTATAATGGTTGGTGCTGCAAAACGAATCCTTACGCCCAATCCTCTTTTACCCATTTCAGGCGGTATTGGAACGCCAAATCCGGTAAAGGAAAATAAGGGCGATTTGTTTGTAAGGGCTATGGTTATTGAAAAAGGGGAGACTATATTTGCCATTGTTAGTGTCGATTTTTTGGGTTGGACTTCTATTCTTGGTAATCGGTCGCGTGCCCTAATAAAGGGTATTCCTCCTGAAAATATCCTCATCGGTGCTACTCATACGCATAGTGCACCTGATCCTTACGGCTTTCCTGATATGAATGGAAAAACTTTTGCCGATATTAAATATCTGGATGGATGTGTACAGCAAATTGCCGATGCGGTTAATGAAGCCATAGCTAATAGGCAACCAGCTTCCTTGAAAATTGCAATGGATGAGGCGGTTGGGAAAATTGCTTATAATTATTACGCGCCAGCTTTGTACGATCCAAGATGTGGCGTCATTCAGGCATTGGCTACTTCTGGTCCAAGAATGGGGCAACCGATAGTTACTCTTGTTAATTATGCTATTCATCCTGAGGTGCTTGGAAATAAACAGGGAATATTAAGTCCGGATCTTTGCGGTCCTCTGTACAGTAAAATTGAAAAGGAAACCGGCGGTATGGCGCTTTTCATGAATGGGGCCATCGGTGGTATGGTCACCGCCGATACTCGCCTTGAATATGGAAAAGAAGGTCAGGGTCAAAAAGAAGATAATTCCTGGGAGGAATGTATTCGTATCGGAGAATTGCTTGCCAGCGAATCCCTAAGGATTATCCAAAAAGCTCCTGTTTTAGATAATCCTGCCGTTTTTATTGCCTCCCGTCCCCTAACTTTTCCCGTAGAATCTGATATCATGCGTTTTATTATTCAGAAATCATCGATGAAATATGAATCGTTTGCGGATAATAAAGTGACTACCCAGCTTAATCTGATCAATATTGGCCCCGCGCAAATCCTTACCGTTCCTGGTGAAGCTATGCCCAATGTGGGCTATTATGTGAAACGTAATATGAATACGACCATGCCTTTTCTTTTTGGTTTGACAAATGATGCTTTTGGTTACATGCTGGCAAAAGTGGATTTCCAGAGCTTTAAACGATATGATTACGTCACCCGCACCAGTCTGGGCGAGATGACGGCTGAAATTTATATGGAACAAGCCTTAAAATTAGTGAAGGAAAGTCCTGCCGCAACGGCTAAATAAAATCTTTTTGTTATGTTTAATTTTCGATTTTTATGCATAATCTTCCTGTTGACAAAGGTTTCCAATGGCTGGTCTCAGTTGGTTTCATCAGAATTAATATTTCCCGAACAAGAAAAGCATGTACACGGAAGTAGCCTGGTTTCTCTTCCTAATGGCGATTTTCTTTGCGTTTGGTTTTATGGTAACGGAGAAAGAACGTCTGATGATGTGAAATTAATGGGTGCCCGACTGGAAAAAGGCCGTTCTTCCTGGTCAGAGCCTTTCCTGATGGCTGACACACCGCATTTACCCGATTGTAATCCTGTGTTGTTCCTAAATCAAAATGGAAAACTATTCCTGGTGTGGATTGCTGTTCAGGCAAATCTTTGGGAACAATCTATTTTAAAAGTACGCACTTCAGTCGATTTTTTGAAACCCGGTCCGCCCATTTGGCAATGGCAAGATAATATTCTGCTCAAGCCAACCGATGCTTTTGCTAAGGAAATTAAGGAAAAACTGGAAAGTTTACCCTCTCATGGTATAGGTTGGGCTGGTTATGCACCAAAATATGATGAAATGATAGCTAATGCAGCAACCGATGCGGCAAAAAGAAGTATTGGGTGGATGACAAGAATAAAACCATTGTTAGTGGGTGAAAACAGGATATTACTTCCTCTCTATTCTGATGGATTTAATCTTTCTATGTTGGCAATATCCGATGATAAAGGGGAGACCTGGAAGCCCAGTCTGCCTATTGTAGGTAGAGGTCCCATACAACCTGCATTAATCCAGAAAAAGAACGGCGATATTTTGGCCTATATGAGAGATAGCGGCGACGAACCACCGATGGTTCATCAAAGTATTTCAACAGATAACGGCGAATCCTGGACAGCTACCCAAAAAACCTCTATTCCCAATACAGCCAGTGTAGAATTGTTGAGACTTAAGGACGGAAGAATGGCCTTTTTGGGAAATGATATTGTGGATGGTCGTTATCGTTTGAGACTTTACCTGTCGAAAGACGAAGGGGAAACCTGGTATTTTAAATTTCCAGTGGAAGAGGAAAGCCCCGGAAAAGGTAGTTTTTCTTACCCTTCTTTAATTCAATCCAATGACGGGCTCATTCGCTGTACCTATTCCTATAATAAAGGAAACAACGAAAAATCAATAAAGTATGTGGTTTTGGATCCCCAAAAATGGCCATAACTGCATGTAATTTATTAAATGAAACTAATGTTTTTAACCGAATTTTTTGGCCGCCTTCACCCTTTATTGGTGCATTTACCTATCGGCATTTTGCTCTTTGCCTTTGCCCTTATTTTATTTCAACGTTTTCAAAAAGTTGAAGTGGAAGTCGCCATTTCTTTTGCCTTATTACTGGGTTCCATTTCAGCTGTGTTTGCCAGTGCGGCAGGATGGTTTTTGGCACAATCGGGTGAATATGATGCAGATTTGGTGTTCCAACATCAATGGATGGGTATTGGTACCGCCGTTTTTAGTTTTGCAGCCTATTTCATTAAACGTATCAGAGATATTTTAACTACCATTACTGTTTGTGCCTTAATGGTTACGGGACATTTTGGGGGTAATTTGACGCATGGTGAGGACTATCTTTTTCCGAAAAAGAAAAGTGCCCCTTTGCAAATGATTCCTACTGTAGATTCCACGCAACAGGAGGTTTCAAAGGTATCTCCGACGGATTTGGCTATAACTAATCAGAAATCTTCCGTCCAGATTCAACCAAATACGGAAAAGGCTGAAAAGGTGAAAACCAGTTTTATATTTAGAGATGCTGTCTTACCCATATTGGAAAAGAAGTGTTTCAGTTGTCATTCTGCAACAAAAAAGAAAGGTGGTTTGCGCCTCGATACAGAAGAATTTATTCTCTTAGGTGGCAAAAATGGGGCAGTTCTTACCGCAGGTAATCCTGAGAATAGTTCGCTATATTTTTATATGTTATTACCTGAAGACGATGATAATCACATGCCCCCTAAAGGTAAACCGCAACTTACCCCGCAAGAAATAGCTATTTTCCATCAGTGGATTAAACAAGGTGCCTCTTTTCGGGAAGAAATGAAGGTTTTTCTTGAACATCAGGAAGAAAAAAAGGAAGTGATTGAAACTAAACCGGTCAATGTTTCAGTACCCAAAACGTCTGTCCCACCTTCTTTTGTGCAAGATGTTGAAGGAAATATTTTGAAAAATAAGATGGAAGCGGTTCCTCCCTCGTTATTGAATCAATTAAAACAGCAAAATATCATTGTCAGTAATTTTGGAACGAATTCAAATTTTTTGATGGTAAATTTTGTAAATGTGAGAGATTATCGCTCCACTTTGATAGATGATGTGCTAAAATTAGGTGACAAAGTGGTTAGATTGCGTTTGAGCCAACAACCTGTAAGTGATTCAGATATTAAAAAATTAAGTGGGCTGAAAAATATTACCCGCTTAAATCTTGAAAAAACACCTATTACGGATCTGGCGTTGAACCACATAAAAAATCTGCCAAATTTGGAGCAGATAAATCTTTATGGTACCAATATTACCGATAATGGATTATTGGAATTGGCAAATTGTGCCCATCTGAAGGTGGTTTTTCTTTGGCAAACTAAAACCACGGCAAAGGGAATTGAACAATTGAAGAGGTCATTGCCCAATGTTCAAGTGGAATTGGGTGGCGTTCAATTTGCAAAGCCCGATACCGCAAAAACAAAAAATTTAGATTAACTTAGAGCGTCTTCCTAATGTACTAAAATGAACTTTAATGAATATTTTTGAAGAATATAACCATAAAATGAACCGTCGGAACTTCCTTTCCGGAAGTGTTTTAGGTCTCGGTGCTACGGCCTTGAGTGGTTTAATGAATGATAATAATCTGTTTAATAATGATTTGCAATTGCCCCATTTTGCACCAAAAGCAAAGCGAATCATTTACCTGTTTCAAAGTGGCGCCCCGTCACAACTTGATTTATTTGACTATAAACCTAAATTGAAAGAGATGTTCGGCCAGGAGTTACCTGCCTCCATTCGGGGGGAGCAAAGGGTAACGGGTATGACGGCGCATCAAAAATCTTTTCCATTAGCGGGAAGCAAATTTAATTTTGCACAGTATGGTAAAGGAAGGATTTGGTTGAGCGAAATTTTACCTTATCACCAGCAAATTGCCGACGAAATGTGTGTGATAAAATCTATGCACACGGAAGCGATTAATCATGACCCCGCCGTTACGTTTCTTCAAACGGGTAGTCAACAAGGCGCACGTCCCAGTTTCGGATCATGGGTAAGTTATGGACTAGGTTCCGAGAATAAAAATTTACCTGCTTTTTGTGTGTTGCTCTCTCGTTCAAACAACGGTGACCAGCCGCTGTACGCTAAATTGTGGAATAATGCTTTCCTGCCTTCCGAACATCAAGGAGTTTTGTTTCGATCAGGTGATGACCCTATTTTATATTTAAAAGATCCTAAGGGAATCGATAAATTTTCCCGACGGGACATGCTCGATGCTCTGGCGAAGTTGCATAAACTTGAGATTGAACAAACGCTCGATGATGACCTGAATGGGAAAATAGCGCAGTACGAAATGGCTTATCGGATGCAAACCTCTGTACCCGAAACACTTGATGTAAGTAAAGAACCTGATTGGGTATTTGATCTTTATGGAAAAGATGCGCGGAAACCTGGTTCTTATGCTGCTAATTGCTTATTGGCCAGAAAATTAATTGAAAATGATGTCCGTTTTGTTCAGCTCTATCATCAGGGATGGGATCAACATGGTAACCTGCCTTCCGAAATTTCAAAGCTGGCAAAAGATGTAGATCAACCTTCTGCTGCCCTGATTCTTGATCTCAAGCAAAGAGGATTGCTTGAAGATACTCTTGTTGTCTGGGGCGGAGAATTCGGACGCGGTTGTTATTCTCAAGGTAAACTCACCGTCGATAATTATGGCCGGGATCATCATCCGCGTTGCTACTCCATCTGGATGGCTGGTGCCGGTGTGAAAAAGGGATATACCTACGGGGAAACAGACGATTTTGGATATAATATAATAAATAATCCAGTGCATATACACGATTATCAAGCTACCGTCATGCATCTAATGGGTATCGATCACGAGCGTTTTACATTTAAAACGCAGGGAAGAAGGTACCGATTAACCGACGTGGCTGGAAAAGTAGTGAAATCTGTATTGGCCTAATCTATTATTTTAAAATATGCTGTCTATGTTCAAGCACTGCGATAATAAATTTTTTAGTGTGTCGGCCTTTCTGGTTTTTTTTATTTTGAATACGGCCTATTCAAAGAAAATAGATTTTAACAGGCAAATAAAGCCTATCCTATCCGATAGATGCTTCAAATGTCATGGTCCCGATAAATCAAAAGTAGATGCAGAACTGCAACTAACTTCTTTTGAAGCAGCCACAGCGTTGTTGCCTTCGGGAAAAAGGGCTATCGTTCCTTTTAATACCAAAGAAAGTGAATTGGTCCGTCGGATCATGTCTGACGACCCTCATGAGGTAATGCCTTCGCCTAAGTCAAACCTGCAATTAACCGCAGAAGAGAAAAAAATATTGGTTCAATGGATTGCGGAAGGTGCTGAATATCAAGAACATTGGGCGTTTATTTCCCCTTTCAAATATCCTTCTCCTTTGGTTATTAATAAGGCTTGGTCTAAAACAACCATCGATGATTATATTCTTCAAAAATTAGAAGAAAAAGGCCTGAAACCTAATGTTGAAGCAACAAAAGAAGTGATTATTCGACGCTTATCTCTTGACCTCATTGGATTGCCGCCAACCGTTGAGGAGGTGCAAAATTTTATAAATGACACCACGCAAACGGCTTATGAGAAATTGGTTGATCGGTTGCTTTCTTCACCCCATTTTGGGGAACGTATGGCTTTGGAATGGTTAGATGTAGCCCGATATGCCGATTCCCATGGTTATCAGGACGATGGTATGAGAAATACCTATCCTTATCGGGATTGGGTTATCAGGGCATTTAATCAGAATTTGTCTTATGATAAATTCACTATCTGGCAATTAGCTGGCGATTTATTGCCAAATCCAACCCTCGATCAGCTGATAGCTACCTGCTTCAATCGAAATCACCAACAGTCGCAAGAGGGTGGGGTGGTGCCGGAAGAATACCGGGTGGAATATGTGAGCGATCGCGTAGCTACCTTTGGCAAAGCTTTTTTAGGACTTTCAACTGAATGTGCAAAATGCCACACCCATAAATACGATCCTATCGAGGATAAAGATTATTATGCTTTATATGCCTTCTTTAATCAGAATAACGAATCTGGTATTGTTCCTTACAACGGTGAAGCGTCTCCAACAGTGCTTTTACCAACCCCCGCCGCTCAGAAAAGTCTGGACAGTTTGAGGGCTTTGATGGAACCGCATATTACGGCAACGAAGATGACGGATCAGTATAAAAATGATCTTGAAAAATGGCTGACAAAAATCAATGCATCCAATATTTCCTCCTTGAAAGAACCCGTTGGACGAGTTTTATATCTTGATTTTGAGAAAATAGATACCACGCTGATTGGGGATATGATTACCCCACCAACAAAGGCAGAATTAGAACGGCGGGCAAAGGAGTTGGAAAGAAGTAAAACAGATTCGACGATTAAAATAAAACCTCCCGGCAAATTTAGCGGCTTCCTGAATATGGAAAAAGTAGATGCTACGGTAAAAGCGGTCCGATTTTCCGGGGATAGAGACAAATATCCTTTCCTCGTTGCCGGTAAAAAGGGGCAGGGAATTTCCTTTAGGGGCGAAGCAAGTATTGAAGCGGGAAAAGCATTGAGTTATGACCGTTTTCAACCATTTTCAGTGAGTATTTGGGTGAAATTGAACAAACATGGTGAGGAAGGTCCCATTTTCAATAAAGCGAATAGTGAAGAAGAAGGATTTCGCGGATGGGCTTGTAAATTAAACAAAAATGGTACGCTGTCTTTTCAATTTGCCCATGTTTTACCTGATAATGCCATCGATTTTGTTACCATCGATACTCTTAAAGTGGGAGAATGGACACATATCGCTCTGACCTACGACGGAAGTAGCAAGGCTTCAGGTATCCGTTTCTGGCTCAATGGTAAAATTCCGGAATACAAATTACTGGTTGATAATTTGCAAAAAAGCATGGTATTCGCGCGCTTTAATGTCATTAGAGGAACAAGAAATTTTACATTGGGATCTAATTCGCCGCGTACATTGCAAAATATGGATATGGACGAACTGGCCATTTATAAACGGGCATTATCGGAAATGGAAGTGTTAGATCTTTATGATACATCGCAAGATATCATTCCTCAGTTAATCAGTAAAAAATCAAGATCGGAGAAGGAACAAGAGCAACTTTTGTCGTATTTCTTACTTCGGGGTTATCAACCAGATGTTAAAAGGAGCCAGGATTCCCTCCTTTCCTTGCGGAGTCAAGAAAATTATATCGCAACGAATGAAGAGGAGGTAATGATAATGACAGATAGGGCGGAATATCGTAAGACCTTTATTCTTGATCGGGGAGCTTACGACGCACCTACAAAAATTGAGGTTACGCCCAATACCATCCCTAAAATTTTCCCTTTTGATGAGGAAAAATATCCAAAAAACCGATTGGGATTAGCTCAATGGCTCCTGGATGAGAAAAATCCATTGTTTGCCAGGGTAGCGGTGAATCGTTTTTGGCAAATGCTTTTCGGGAAGGGATTAGTTTTAACGCAAGAAGACTTTGGAAATCAGGGCTCTTTTCCAACGCACCCAGAATTGTTAGATTATCTGGCGTTGAATTTTAGGGAGAAAAATTGGGATGTGAAGGCATTTTTAAAAGAAATAGTCCTTTCTGCTACTTACAGGCAATCTTCATATACTTCAGAAATGGTTAAAGAAGTAGATTTTGCCAATGATTTATATAGTCGTTACCCGGCGCATCGTCTTCCGGCGGAACTGGTTCGCGATAACGCCTTAGCGGCCAGCGGACTTTTAGTGCCCCAGATTGGTGGTCCAAGCGTACATCCTTATCAGCCAGAAGGACTTTGGGAAGCATTAGCTACGCGAAATGCGACAAAGTATATACAAGATCATGGAGATAGTTTATATCGCCGCAGTCTTTATACGATATGGAAGCGAAGTTCACCACCCCCATCGATGCTCAATTTTGATGCGACTGATCGTTCCTATTGTGCGGTGAGGAGGCAAAAAACTGCTTCTCCTTTACAGGCACTTGTATTGATGAATGATCCCCAATTTGTGGAAGCTGCCAGGATATTAGCAGAAAAAATGCAGCGTATGCCTAATACCACAGGAAATAATATGTCGGAATCAGATCGTTTGGCCTATTGTTTTCAAGCACTTACCAGTCGTAAACCCAGGAAGGAAGAACTTAGCATTTTAACTGAATTGTATGAAAATCAATGGGCTTATTTTAAGGAAAACAAGGAAAAGGCCATAGATTTACTAACGGTAGGTGAATATCAACGGGATAAGCAATTAGACCCTGTGATTACCGCGGCCTATACGATAGTCGCGTCAACCATCATGAATTTCGACGAGTTTGCTGTGATTAGGTGATAGGCGTACGCCACATCGTATTTGTTTAGTATTTGAACTAGAGAATTTAATAAAAAATAGATGAGATATAAATACTAAATATTTGTTTTTCACAGGCATGGGAAGGGGTAGGTAAAACCTCCCTTGCCTGTGAAACAGCTTCTGTTATTGCCGTTTTGCTGGCAAATAAAGGTTTCGACGTACTTTTAACTACTACCGATCCTGCAGCACATATTCAGGACTTCATAGAACAGCTGGGTAGTTTGCCCGCGAACTTAACAGTGGAGCGTATTGATCCTAAAGTTGAAACACAACGATATATTGATAAAATAATGGATCATAAAGGACAGGGGCAATCAGAGGAAGCTAAAAAACTTATTCTTGAAGATTTAAAATCCCCCTGTACAGAAGAAGTGGCCGTTTTCCATGCTTTCTCTAAGGCCATCAGTATGGCAAAAAGGAAATTTGTAGTGATGGACACAGCCGGGAGTTATCATCGTGACATCATGAGAAATAGTACCGATGCCGTTCGGTTTCGGACGCCTTACATGTCTTTACAAAACCAGACC
>JANQZX010000107.1:12883-19995 GCA_030728245.1 Saprospiraceae bacterium
TAGTACCGATGCCGTTCGGTTTCGGACGCCTTACATGTCTTTACAAAACCAGACCTTATCAAAAATTTTATTGGTTACTCTTCCTGAAACAACGCCAATGCGAGAGGTGGGTTATTTACGAGACGATTTAAAAAGGGCGGGAATTAAGCCTTACTCGTGGCTTATAAATCAAAGTCTTTCCATGCTAACCGGCATTTCAGACCCATTGCTTAAAAGTCTGGCAAATGCTGAAATAGAAGTTATTGACACAATTAAGGAAATTTATTCAGAAAAGACCTTTGGTATTCCATTTGTGGCAGGAAAAAAATTGTTACCGTACTTATTATAAACGGAGTGGGTGGCACTAACAATACTTGATTTTCCAGACCCATTTTTACCAATAAAAACGGTTGAAGATGTGCCGAAGTCAAAATCTATTTCTTAGAAACATCTAAAATTTTTAATATTTATATGGTTTAAGTTCATGTTTTAGTTAAGTTAATAATTAAAGTTTTAGGGTATATTATGGGTAATTTTCGTTTGGCTCGACTCATGTTAGTAAATGATTTGGATTATTCTATTTTTGTTATTGGTGAAACTTTTGGGTATTTCAATCATATTCTCATTATCTAACATATCGGTGCTGTATTTTTGCCATCAGCGGCCAATAATTTCAGTTGGTTAGTGACACTAACCAACTGATTATTCTCCTTTTTCAGTTTGGTTTTAAGGTACTTCCGATACTTAAATAAACTAATTTTTTGTAGCACGAACATTTTTAAGCATGAAAACGATAACAATTTTTAGATTTTTCCCACATTTGTGCCGGTAGTATAATGCTATGTTTAATAAAAAATACGTCTAAGGAAACTTAACACATTCTTAATATTTTAATCTTCAGGATCCCTCTTAATTATGATAGTTTTGACTTTTAATTTATCTAAAATAATTAAATAGGTCAAAATGGTTAAAGTTTCAGTTCTTATGGCAGTTTACGATACCCATTTCGTCTATGTGAAAAGAGCCATTGATTCTGTGTTGAAGCAGGATTTCCAGGATTTTGAACTCATTATCATTGATGATGGCAGTTGCTTTGAAAAAAGTGAAGCAATTCTGGGCTATGTTGCAAAACACGAAAATAAAATTGCCTACATTCGACACAGTAATCGAGGTCAGGCTCAATCTATTAATCGTGGCGTTTTGAATAGTTCAGGTGATTTTATTACCGTTATCGATGGTGATGACGAATACAAGCCTCATCATTTAAGTTCTTGCCTCCGGGAAATAAATAATTTCGATTTAATAGCCTCAACGGTCGATGCTGTGGTGGAAACCGAGGATGATTATTTTGTTATAGACAGGCATGACCATGAGAATCTTATTCATATAGATGATTGCATATTGTTTGGAACATTGTTTGGGAGAAGATCGGTTTTTACAAATTTTAAGTTTAAGGATGGATATGCTGCAGATGCCGATTTTTATCATAATGCCGAAAGAGTATTCCGGGTTAATAAAGTGAATCTCAGAACCTATATTTATTATAGGAATATGCCAAATAGTATAAGTGCTTTATTAAAAAATAGTTATGCTAAAAATTTGGCGTAATGATTCAAGAAATTAAAGATTTTCGTCCGTCGAAAAATATAATCATGGCTTGTTTAATAACTGGCATTTATGATGTGAATCGAAGCGAGACCCTTGAGGATGATAATTATGAATTGATTCGGAATTGGGCGGAATCAATAGCTGATTTAAAATTGAATGGGCTTATTTTTCATAATAATTTTAGCTTGGAAACTTGTCAAAAATATCAAAATGAATATGTTTCTTTTGTAAGAATTAATTATGATTCTTCTCCGTTTAGTCCTAACGTTTATCGTTATTTTGTCTATCAGGAATTTTTGGCTCGATATGGAGGGGTAATTGAAAATGTTTTTGTGACCGATATTTCAGATGTAGTGGTTGTCAATAATCCATTCGAACATCCTTTTTTTATAGAAAACCCAGAAACAATTTTTTGTGGGGACGAACCTAAGATACTTGAGAATGACTGGATGATAGGCCACTCGGCCCATTTTCGACAAAGAATAGCAGATTATTCAAATTATGAAAACAAGTTCGCTAATGAAACGCTGCTAAATTGTGGCATCATAGGCGGTCCCATTTACATGGTAAAAGATTTTTTCCAGAACCTTTGCGCTATTCATAAACAATTTAATATGGATAATCGCACCCTTTTTACGGGAGATATGGGCGCCTTTAATTATCTGGCAAGAACAAAATTTAATAATCAACTCAAACACGGCGCTCCGGTTAATACGCTATTTAAAGGATATGAACTGGAACGAAAGGATTGTTGGTTTAGGCATAAATAGTGGTAAAAATTCACTCAATGCGTCGCGTTTGGACTGTTAGAATTCGGAGTAATAAGAGATAATCCCAGCCAGGTACATATTTCAAAACGGGTTACCTCATTATCTGGTATATCTTCTTGAAGTTATAGGCAAACATGACATTCCACATGAAATTTTCATTACCAGGTATATTTGAAGTAATAGTTTGGTTCAATGTTGATTGTATTGAAAATGGTGATTTTTTATGGGATAAAATGCTGGTTGCAGATAAGTAATTTCCTGTAAATCCGTCTGTTCTTAAAAAAAATATCATTGGAATAAACTGAAATCTGATGTCTTTTCCAAGGTGAATATCACTAAAATTAGTACTTAAAAATAGTACATCTGTGTTTTGAGGTCCATGTAGCTGAAGCCCGGATCCATGTAAAAACATGGCACTTACACCCCATTTTGGCTTAATTTGATAGGTAGAAACCAATTCTCCAGCCGCAAAACGTAACATTTCTGTTATTCCGGAACTTGTACCATTTTCCACGACCTGCCTTTTTACCAGGGTAAATGCAGGATGAATACCCATTCGTAATTGAAACTTTTTTTGCTCAATAAGTCTGTAACGAAACCAAAACAATAAACCTCCTTTACTGGCATCAGGAACAAGTCGAAAATCAGGATCAAAACTGAACTTGTTTTTTCGCCATGAAAAATTCATAATGGTTGCCGGGCTGTTCAATGAAAAAGTAGGGATGATGGAAAAACCGTTGTTTGTAATGCCGATGCTACCCGAAAATGAAACTATTTGTGAGGTGCTGTCTGAAGATTGGCCTCTAACTCCTTGTACCATTATAGCTACCATGAACAAGCTAAAAAAAATGGGGTAATTATATTTTATTAAAATGACATTTTTTGTTGCGGCAAAATTACATAATCACAACAAGGGGGATTTTATACATATTACGGTTTTACTTACCATTTTTACGGTTCGGTCAGAAA
Source organism: Saprospiraceae bacterium (assembly GCA_030728245.1). Lineage (GTDB taxonomy): Bacteria > Bacteroidota > Bacteroidia > Chitinophagales > Saprospiraceae > BJGN01. Next base: position 16,210 of record JANQZX010000107.1, read on the forward strand.
CATTTGATTACATTAGCTATGTTTGAAGACAAATTTGGGCTATGATTCATTATGATACCATAAAAAAATATGCGGAAGCATTCAACAATAAGGCACTTCACCCTCTCATTGCTTATGTTGATTTAAATAAATCACTTCCAATGTTAAGAAGCCAGTTCATGTTAGGCTTTTATGCCATTGTCATAAAAGAAACAAGATGTGGCGATATCCGTTATGGAAATCAATATTATGATTATGATGAAGGGACTATGGTGTTTATCGGTCCAAATCAGCTCATTAAACAAGAACCGGAAGGAGAAATCCTTCAACCTTACGGAAAAGCCTTGATTTTTCATTCTGACTTAATAAAAGGGACAAATCTAGGAAAGCATATTCATGAATATACTTTTTTTAGTTATGCTTCTTATGAAGCGCTTCATTTGTCAAACAAGGAAAGAGAAAAAATATTGGTTTGTTTTGATAATATTGAAAATGAGATTATTCAGCATATAGACCGGCACAGCAAAAAGTTAATCCTTTCAAATCTTGAATTACTCTTGAATTATTGTACCCGTTTTTATGATAGACAATTTATTACCAGAGAATTTATTAGTCAGGGAATCATTGAACAATTTGAGCAACATCTGAATGAATACCTTAGGCATGAAAAATTACAGGAAATCGGTTTGCCAACCGTTTCTTTTTTTGCTGAGAAGTTAAACCTATCCCCTAACTATTTTGGTGATTTGATAAAAAAGGAAACGGGAAAGTCTGCCATAGAATATATCCATCTGAAATTATTGGAATATGCCAAAGAAAAAATAATGGACAAAACGAAGTCCATTAGTGAAATTTCATACCAGCTCGGATTTAAATATCCACAGCATTTCACAAGACTTTTTAAGCAAAAAGTGGGGCTAAGTCCAAATGAGTTCAGGAGTCCCAAAGAAAATTGACAACTGGATTATCCATATAAAGCTCTAAATACAATTAAAAACTTGAATTATTCTGGTTTTCCGGTTCCAGTATTTAACTAAAAATCAGAATTTTACATAAAATTTACATTTTCTAGCTTAGTAAATATTAATTTTTCTTTGTTGACTGTAAGCAGAGGGATTGACATCTGCCTCTTTGCAGGAAGCAAAAAGGAATACATTCTGTATAAGAATAACTTTGACAGACGGTTACGCACAAACGAAACATTTAGTTTTGTCACTACCAACCAACCAACCAACGCTTCGCAAAATCAAAAGAACCAACTTTTTTTCATCGCTTTTTGGGAAGTTCAAAAATAAGGACTAATTTTGTTAACCTTTTGCGTTAATAGTATTAAAATATGTAGTGGAAATAAGTTACAAAAGCCGAAAACTCGAAAAGCAACTAACCGACCCAAATGAGATGATAAAATCCTTTGGGCAGCTGGCTCGTAAGGTGAATCAACGGCTAAAGGACTTAACCGATGCAGATAATTTAGCTATAATGAGAACAATTCCGGCAGCTAGATGCCACGAACTGACAAGCGGCCGCAAAGGCGAACTGGCCCTAGATGTTTCTGGAAACTACCGAATGATTTTTGAGCCTCTCCATGACCCAATACCCCAAAAAGACGATGGTGGTTTGAATTGGGAAGAAGTCACCAAAATTCAGATGAACGAAATTGAAGACTACCATTAACAAACAGATTAAAACAAACAACATGGCAACGCCCCTTGAAATAGCAAAATCTTTACTCTCCCCTCCAGGCGATACTATTCAAGAGCACATAGATTTTATTGGCATGAGCCAAGTTGAACTTGCCGAAAGAATGGGAAGACCCAAAGAAAAAATTAACGATATCATCAAAGGAAGAGAGCCAATCACAACGGCAACTGCTTTTCAATTGGAAAAAGTGTTGGGTATTCCTGCAAGCTTTTGGCTTAATAGGGAAAAAACATATCGTAAAGAATTGTATGAATTGCAACAACAGGAAGAACTTGAAAAAGAAATGGATTGGTTAAGCGCTTTCCCTGTAAATGAAATGCTAAAATTTGGATGGCTTCCCGACACAAGAGAAAAACACATTTTAGCAGATAGTATGCTCAAATTTTTTAGTGTGGCCACTTCTGATGAATGGCAACAACTTTATATAAATAATTACGCACTAGCTCAATACGGGAAATCAACAGTAAATCAGCAAAGCCACCATGCTATTTCTGCGTGGTTACGCAAAGGCGAAATACAAGCTAGGGAAATTGACATTGCGGAGTTTGATAAAAGGAAATTCAAAAATGCTTTAGCAGAAATAAAAGAACTAGCTTTTTTAACGCATGATGATTTTACCCATCCATTGCAAAGCATTTGTGCCAAATGTGGCGTTGCAGTAGTGTTTACTCAAAACTTGCCAAAAGCCCCGATTAGTAGTGCTACACGTTGGTTTCATAACAAACCAATTATCCAACTTTCGAGCAGATGTGGAACCAACGGCCATTTTTGGTTCACCTTTTTTCATGAAGCAGCCCATATCATTTTGCATGGTAAAAAGGATATTTTCTTGGAGAACGTTGAAGGAATAGAAATAGACCAAGAGAAAGAAGAAGAAGCGACTGCTTTCGCCGCCAAAATATTATTAAAAGAAAACAGAACTGCAATAAATTAACCCAGAATATCCAGTATGCATATTCCGGTGATATATCACTGGAATATGCAGCATTCACACCGGCCAATATTAAACAGATGATTTACAAAATGTTGTGAAAAATAAATATTGCTTAATTCATAAATTAAGAAGATATGATTTCATAAAAGTCTTCCTCGGATAAAATTTTTAAACTATACCCATTTTCTATTAATTCAATTGCTTTCAAATGACTCTCACTTATGCCATTTTCACCTACTACTTTAATATCCTGTTGACCAACAATCAGAAAATCAGTAGCCATAGTACATTGATTCTTTACGTTTCCCCCAATATCTACAATAATTTGCTTTGCTTTTCCACGAACCATTGAGGATAATGTGCCAGTAAAGACTACCATTTTGCCGTAAAAAATACTATCGGGATTAAATTTTGTAGGGTCACCCTCATACAACTTAAAACTTTTTCCTTTTGTTTGGTTTACGTTTGATTTATATGAAACTACTCCTCTTTCAGATAGATTCCCAAATGGTAAATTAAACATCTCTTTGAATTCATTAACTGAGCTAACACCTGCCGCTTGAAATGCTTTTAGCGTTAATTTAGCAGTAGCCTCACTATCATTACCTGCTCTGTGGTGCTTAAATTCAATATTATTTCGAATGCACAATGGTTTTAAACCATATTCTGGCAACCCAACCCAAACTTTTTTTGAAATTTGCATACTGCATAAATAATCAAAGGTTGAATATGGTATTTGGTAGGCTTCTAATGTTTTTTGTAAAACACTAAAATCATAACTGGCATTATGAGCAATTAATAATTTTTGTTCAAGGAATGGTTTTATTTCGTGCCAAATTTCATCAAACTCAGGTTCATTAACAACGTGTTCTGGGCGAATACCATGAATTGAGATATTAACCGGATTAAAATACGGATAGCATTTTGGCTTAATCAACCAAGATCTGGTTTCCTTTATTTCCCAGTTTTCAACAAACGTAAGTCCTATTTCACAAGGGTATTCAATTTTGCTAAGGATGGAAACATCAATGACAAAATGTTCCGCAACTTCCTTCAACGACATTCTGCGTTACTGTATATTCCGGTGAGTGCTATAATGCCACTCATTCCGGTGATTTAGGGTTCTTCGTCAATTTTGATGGAAATTTTATATTTGATTATTAATAAGAAAA
>JANQZX010000108.1:0-4114 GCA_030728245.1 Saprospiraceae bacterium
GTAGCCGTAGCCAATGCATTTTCCTTTGTTTCAGACCGACTGGCGTATCTAAAAAAGGCCGTTTCCATTCTGTAAGTAAAAATGACCGTCAATAAAGCAATGTATGCATATAGGTCGGAAATGATTCCATAGGATTCTGTGCTGAAAACCCTCGTCAGATAGGGGGTCAACAAAACATAATTAAGCAATCGACCTAAAATACTACTTAATCCATAAATAGCTGTTTCCCCAGCCAACTTTTTTAATAAAGACATATTACCTTAGCATTTAAAAGCGTAAGGTATGGATTCTATTTTTTCAAAACTCCAATCTGTCACAGAAAATTATTATTCTGGTTTATCTGATATGTCTATTGTGCCTAAAAAAACAGTGGAGGAAATAAAAAACTATCTAAAAGATAGAGATTTAATGGGTGGAGAAAATATTGAAAGCACCCTGGAGGATTTACTACCCTGGTTGCAGGAAGGTAATATACATGTTCCCCATCCAGGGTATTTTGGCCTTTTCAACCCTGCGACCTCGTTTTCAGCCGTTGTTGGCGATTATTTAACGGCTCTTTTTAACCCACAGATGGCCGCTTATAGCCATGCTCAATTTTCAAATGAAGTTGAACATTCATTGATTCAATTTTATATTGAAAAAATGAAGTGGCCAAATAATGCCACGGGACATTTTACTTCCGGTGGATCAGAAGCAAATTTTACCGCCGTTTTATGTGCCTTAGCGCATCATTTTCCGGAATATTTAACAGAAGGACTTGTAGGAATTAAAGAAAAACCAAGATTTTACGTCTCTGCACTGGCCCACAATTCCTTTGACAAGATTGCAAAAAACGCAGGTCTTGGCACATCATCTATTTTTAAAATTCCTTTAAATGATGATTTTTCGCTCAATATTTCAGCCTTAAAAGAACAAATTAATATAGACAAGAAAAATGGTTTTCATCCCTTCCTTTTGGTAGGAACCGTCGGATCAACCCCTATCGGCAGCATAGATCCGCTCCACGAGCTGTCTGACATTGCCAAAGCAGAGAACTTATGGCTGCATGTGGATGCTGCATGGGCAGGCGGTGCTATTATTTCACCCGTCATTGCCGAAAAATTACAAGGCATTGAGCTCGCCGATTCAGTCACCGCTGATGCCCATAAATGGTTAAGCATTCCGATGGGAGCAGGTATGTTTTTTTGTAAATATCCGCAAACGGTATATCAGACCTTTCAAACGGAAGCGCTGTACATGCCTTCACAAAACAACAATGATCCTTATCAGAATAGCTTACTTTGGTCCAGGCGATTTATCGGCTTAAAGGTTTATATGGCCTTTAGGGTAAAAGGAGCTGTCCATTTGGCGGCAGACATTGAAAAACAACTTTCTCTGGCCGAATATATGGCTGAAGGTTTAGTGAAACGAGGCTGGAAACTACCCGTCCAAAGCGCTTTAGGGGTTGTTGTGTTTACGCATGAAAAAATAGAAAAATTATCCCCAGACGAATTAGCTGCCTTTCACAAACGGATAATTGATCAGGGAAATACCTGGTTTTCAATACTTAAGTTGAAAGAAAATTTATATCTTAGAGCATGTGTTACAAGTATTCACACAGAAAAACAACATGTAGAACAATTGTTTGTTACGCTGGAAGATGCAATTAAGAAATTAAACCATTAAAACGATTTTATGGCAAACTGGAAAGAAGAATCAAACTCGCTCATTGGACATTTCCAATTTGACAATTTTTCTATGGCTTTTAGTTTTATGACGCAAATTGCTTTGCTGGCGGAAAAAATGAACCATCATCCCAATTGGTCAAATAGTTGGAATAAAGTGGAAATACGTCTTTCGACGCATGATGCAGGAAATGTAATTACACAAAAAGATAAGGATTTAGCAGAGGGTATCACCAAGATATATAACTCATACAACCGTTAAGCAATGTATTTTAATTCCAAATTACCCAATGTTGGCACTACTATTTTTACTGTTATGTCAAATATGGCTAAAGAATTTGGTGCGGTCAATCTATCGCAGGGCTTTCCCGATTTTGAACCAGACCCTTACCTACTTGAATTAGCCACCCAGTATTTTTACAAAGGGAAAAATCAGTATGCTCAAATGACGGGGGTTCCCGTGCTCAGAGAGCGATTGTCAGAAAAATTTAACGGACTTTACGGCATTCATTTACATGAAGAAGACGAAATAACGATAACCTCCGGCGGTACCCAGGGTATTTTCACCGTCATTTCTACCCTCATCAGACCAGGAGAAGAGGTTATCTATTTTGAACCAGCCTACGACTCCTATCGACCAGCTATTGAATTATGTGGTGGTGTGGCAAAACCTATTATACTTGAGGGACCAGATTATACCATTGACTGGAGCCTTGTTAGAAAAATGTTCAGCGCCCAAACAAAACTGATTATTATAAACACTCCAAATAATCCTACAGGTAGAATATGGTCAGCAAACGATATGCTGAATTTGCAGCAAGTCTTGTCTAATACAGAAGTCTATTTACTTAGTGATGAGGTGTATGAGCATCTCATTTTTGATGGAAAAAAGCATGAAAGCATTTTAAATTATCCTGAATTAAGAGCAAGAGGCTTTGCCGTATTCTCGTTTGGTAAAACCTATCACGTAACAGGCTGGAAAATCGGATATGTAGTTGCACCTCCATTATTGACCAAAGAATTCAGGAAAGTTCACCAATTCAATGTTTTTTCAGTCAATACACCTTTACAATACGCCCTGGCAGATTATATGGAAGATCCTGGGCAATACATGAAACTGAACCATTTTTACGAAGAAAAAAGGGATTATTTTTTAGAGTTGATTTCAGGGACAGGATTGAAACCATTATCCTGTGAAGGTACTTATTTCCAATGTTGCGATTATAGTGAACTCAGTTCGGAGAGTGACATTGAATTTACTGAATGGCTCGTTAAAGAGGTTGGCGTCGCAGCCATTCCCTTATCTTCATTTTATCATAGTCCACCAAATGCCCGAATTATCCGTTTTTGTTTTGCAAAAAAAGAAGAAACCCTGGCTTTAGCGGGTGAACGTTTAAAAAGATGGCGAAAACTTACTCAATAAGCTCTCACATCTTTTTTCTCCATATAATTAATAAAGGCCCTATTCGCGACTCTGCCCCCACCTGGCGTAGGATATTTACCTGAAAAATACCAATCACCTTTGTGGTCGGGGCAGGCTTCGTGTAAATCGGCAATAGTTTGGTAAATCACCTCAATGCCAATATTTGTATCAGGTGGCGTGACTATTTCAGCAATTTTATCGGAAATTTCCTGATAGGAAAAAGATTCATACAGTCTACTTACCTGATTTTCAGCTAATGCTGCAGACGAAAACTCCACTTCTTTGCATTTCAAATAAGTTTCCTGGAGTAAGTTTATTTTATTATTTTCCTCCAACAGCTTCACCAAAGCTTTAAAAGCAACGAATTCGCCCATTTTAGACATATCGATGCCATAACAATCCGGAAATCTAATTTGAGGAGCCGTAGAGGCAATGATAATTTTTTTAGGTTTCAACGTAGAGGCAATATGAATAATACTATCGCGGAGAGTGGTTCCTCTAACGATAGAATCATCGAGTAAAACCAGGGTATCTACGTCATTTTTAACTAAACCGTAAGTAATATCATATACGTGGGAGACGAGTTTTCCCCTTGTTTGCGAATCGGCAATAAAAGTTCTTATTTTAGCATCTTTGAGAATCAATTTCTCGATGCGAGGCTTTAAGTTCATTATTTTTTGCAGCTCCACATCATCTACAGGCCCATTTTCCATAAGCGCCTGTATTTTTTTTGTTTTAACCCTATTCAGGCTATCATAAATTCCCTCAATCATTCCAAAGAAAGCCGTTTCGGCCGTATTGGGTACGAAAGAAAAAACGGTATTTTCAAAATCGTAATCGATACTTTCCAAAATCTGAGGGATAAGTTTTTTACCTAAAGCCTTTCTTTCCAGATAGATATCCCTATCGTTACCTCTACTAAAATAAATGCGTTCAAAAGAACAGGGCGTTATTTCTCTTGGCTCAATGAAGGGAAGTTCCTCCAGGCTTCCATTCTTTCTTATGATGAGGACATGACCCGGTTTGA
>JANQZX010000108.1:4214-10635 GCA_030728245.1 Saprospiraceae bacterium
TCATTAATTTGAATATTTGAATGCCCGTCAGGTTTATACCAGGTGTGAAGGCGTTGCACTTCATCATCCAGGAAGTGCCCTATTTTTTCAAGGACCGTAACCGTATCTGATTTTTCCTTTGGGTATTGCCCCAATTCAACGAGTTCCTGAAAAAGTTCATCGACATTGGTCAGATTAAAATTTCCGGCCAATAAAAGGTTTCTGCTAATCCAGTTATTTTGGCGAAGAAAAGGGTGACAAGTTTCTATGGAGTTATCACTATGCGTGCCATACCTGAGGTGCCCGAGCAATAATTCGCCCATATAGGGTTTATTATCTTTCAGCCACTGAGCATCTTGTTGATAATCTTTTAGTTTATTAAAATGGTAATAAATCTGATCAAAGAGGTCATCTAAATAGTTTGTCGCGACGCTTCTTTTTCTACTAATATACTTTTCACCCGGCTTCGGATCTAGTTTAATAGTTGCCAATCCTGCACCATCCTGACCTCTATTCCGTTGCTTTTGAAGCAATAAACGCATTTTTTCAATGCCATAAAAAGCTGAACCATATTTTTCCTGATAAAAAGTAAAGGGTTTCCTAAGACGAATGAGGGCAACTCCGCACTCATGTTTTATGGCATCGCTCATAAGAGTATCATTTGGTTATTATTTGCCCCGCAAAGGTACACAACTAAAATATGGTAGTGGTAAAATTTCAAAAAAAATAAACGTCAAACTGATTACCATTTTAAATGGTTATAAAATCATACTGCATTAAGCTAAATTTAGTTTAATTTTGTTATCCATATTTAAATTTAAATATCATGTCATTATTTCGATTTTCCAAATTGCCAAAAACAAAGGCTTTTACTTTTACGCCCAGGTACTATGATCCGGTACAGGAAGAATTGGAAGAGCGCGCGAAGCAAAGGGAGATGAGGAAGCAGGACGATTTGGAAGGTGCTAAAATGCGCATTCGTTCTGGTTTTAAAAGTAAATATAAAGCTGATGCTAAATTTGCTCAAAAATCAAAGCGTCAACAAAACATTAGATTACTCCTTATTATTGGTATTCTTCTTTTAGGTGCCTACTTTGTCCTAACCGAGTTCTTACCGGTATGGATACAAATGATTGAAAAAACCGAATAGATGTCAGATGTCATCAAGTTACTGTCCGATGCCATTGCAAATCAAATTGCTGCGGGTGAAGTTATTCAACGGCCAGCTTCAGTGCTCAAGGAATTATTGGAAAATGCAGTGGATGCTGGGGCTACCTCTATCATCATTCATGCGAAGGAAGCCGGCCGGCAACTTCTCCAAGTAACGGATAATGGCTGTGGAATGTCCGAAACGGATGCCCGAATGTCCCTTGAAAGACATGCTACTTCTAAAATCAAGCATTCCTCCGATTTGTTTTCTATAAGAACCATGGGATTTCGCGGCGAAGCACTCGCATCCATTGCCGCGGTTGCCCAGCTCGAACTCAAAACACGGTTACATAATGCCGAACTGGGTACCCGATTAATCGTGGAAGCTACGGATATTAAAAAGCATGAACCCTGTACCATGAGTCCGGGAACCAGCCTTTCAGTAAAAAATTTATTTTTTAATGTACCCGCGCGTCGAAATTTTTTAAAGAATAATACTGTTGAACTCAAGCATATTGTTGAGGAGTTCCAAAGGATTGCCTTGGCAAATCCCTCCATTCAACTGCATCTTTCTCATAACGACAATGAAATAGCTTCTTACGCTCCCGGAAATTTGCGTCAGCGGGTTTCTCAGGTGCTGGGTGTTCAGTCCAATAAAAAACTGGTGCCCGTTGAAGAAGAAACTGATGTTGTGCGAATTACCGGCTTTGTCGGCAAGCCTGAATTCGCAAAAAAAACACGGGGAGAACAATATTTATTTGTTAATAACCGGTTCATTCGCAGCCATTATTTGCAGCACGCTATCACCAGCGCCTTTGAGGATATGCTGCCAAAAGATACTTTCCCTTTGTACGTCCTTTACATGGATATTGATCCGGGTAAAATTGATATAAATATTCACCCTACAAAACAGGAAATTAAATTTGAGGATGAGTCTCTGATATACAGCTATATACGTGTGGCCGTTAGACATGCTATAGGACAATATGGCATATCAGGCAGCTTAGATTTTGAGCGTTCGATCTTAAACTTCCCAACGCCTCAGCAAGAGCACACGCCAAGTTTTGAACAAGCCGCAAATAAGGTTGGCTTCGGTACTTATAGCCCTACCCCAGCTAATAAGCAATGGGAAAAACTGTATGAGGGTATGAAAAATGTTTCTAACAACGAACCTGATTTCGGAGAATCGCCAGGACCAGAAGTCGTAACTTACCAGGCCTCAATAGATCAACCTCTTTTTAATGAAACAGAAAATTTTCAATTAAAATCGCCCTATCAGATTCATAATCGATATTTAGTGTGTCAAATAAAATCGGGTTTTCTTTTAGTGGATCAACAATCGGCACACGAAAGGATACTTTACGAGCAATTTGAAAATGCCATAAATGAACATCGGGTAAGCTCCCAGCGCCTTTTATTTCCCAGACAAGTGCAATATAGCCCTGCTGACGCGGTTATATTGATGGACCTTTTACCCGAAATGAATAAATTAGGTTTTGATATAGAACCTTTCGGAAATAATGGATTTTTGATAAACGGCGTTCCTGCGGGCATATCTTCATCAGAAGAAGTCAGTCTATTGGAAGATTTATTAGAACAATTTAAACTGGGAACAAATTTACGATTGGGAACCAGAGAAAAATTATGTCGGGCTATGTCCAAAGCTGGCGCATTGAAACGAGGAAAATCCCTGAACCAGACTGAAATGCAAACCCTGATTGATGAACTATTTGCCTGCCAAAATCCTTTAATGAGTCCCTCTGGGAACCGATGTTTCCTTACCTATAATCTTTCTGAACTCTCTGAATCATTTAAACGTTAAAATATGCTCCAACTTACTGATGTCGTAAAAAATCTGTTGATAATCAATATTATAATGTTTTTGGGCGTACGGTTTTTTATTGAGCCCAATCAATTGGCTGTCTATTACCCTGGTTCACCTTATTTTCAGCCCTACCAAATAGTTACGCACATGTTTATGCATGGAAATTTCATGCATTTGTTATTTAATATGTTTGCTATTTACATGTTCGGACCGCCAGTTGAAGCTGTTTTTGGACCAAAAAGATTCCTTTTCTACTATCTCGCAACGGGTCTTGGCTCTTTTGTTTTACACATGGCGGTCATGCACTGGGAATTGACGTCAGGTGCTATACCTATGTCAAGCATGAATATTCCTACCGTTGGTGCATCGGGCGCCGTTTTCGGATTATTGGTAGCTTATGGGATGAATTTTCCAAATTCAGTCATACAACTCCTCTTTCCACCCATTCCATTAAAAGCTAAATATTTCGTACTGATTTATGCTGCTTTAGAATTATACCTCGGATTGAGTGGCAAACAACCCGGCGTCGCTCATTTTGCCCATTTAGGTGGTGCGTTATTTGGATTTCTCATCATCACTTTTTGGCACAAATTCCCCATGCGATTTAATTAATCAGGACAAATATCATGCTAAGTTCTATTTACAACGATTTAAAAGCAGAATTCAGTTACGGAAACAAGGTGAACCAATTGGTTATCATAAATGTAGCTGTTTTTGTTTTTGCAACCATTCTGAATTTTATCCTTTTCTTATCAAATGGTGGAAAATCGTCCACGATATTTGAGGGTTTGATAAAATACCTCGCCATGTCTTCCGACGGAATGTTTGTATTAACACATCCATGGATACTGATTACCAACATGTTTCTACATCTTGAGTTTTTTCATATTTTATGGAATATGTTGATATTCATTTGGTTTGGAAGAGTCACTGGCGATTTTTTAGGTAATCACAGAATTGTATTCTTATATTTTTGTGGTGGACTCCTGGGTTCCATCCTATTTTTTTTAACGGCAAATTTGCTTCCTTATGGTGCCAATGGAACAAAAATGGCATTAGGGGCCTCTGCGGGAATCATGGCTATTGTCGTTGCGGCAGGAACGATTGCACCAGATTACAGTTTTAGATTATTATTCATCGGCGATGTCAAATTAAAATTTATTGTTCTCGCACTATTAATCATCGATTTGATATCCATAACGTCAAATACAAATACAGGAGGGCATTTTTCTCACCTTGGTGGTGCTATTTTCGGTTTCATTTTTGTCCGGTTACTTCAGGAAGGCCACGATTTATCTTTACCATTTAACAGAATGGCCGAGTATATTCAATATATATTTTCCTCCAATAAGGCTTCACATAGAAGAAATAATCCACTCAAGGTTATTCATAGAAAAACAGCAACCAAACCGAAAAACACCAGTGAGAGGGGGGTTAAAAGTGGAAATTCTCTCGATCATCAAACCCAACTGGATCAAATTTTAGATAAAATCAAGCAGAAAGGCTACGACAGTCTTTCCGACGAAGAGAAAGAATTTTTATTTCAGGCTAGTAAAAAGTAAGATTTGGACTCACTTATACGAATCATTACCCTCTTTGCAGCACTCAGTTTACTTATTCTTTATCTCGGTGCCTATATCGATCCAAATGACTATTGGTACTTTGGCATAGCGAGTTTATTTTATCCTCTTTCCTTATTGGCAAATATAATTTTCACTATCTATTGGATGTACCGCAGAAAGTGGATTTTTCTTTTACCCCTTGTGGTCATTATTTTGCGCGTCGATTATGCTTTCGGCTATTTTAGAATGAAAATTCCACCTGGTGAAACCACAGAAAGTTTTAGGGTGGCCACATTTAATGCTCATGATTTTAAAGAAATGGATTACCCGCATCCGTACATTCGAGATGATGCCTGGGAAAAATTAATATTAAAAATACAACCCACCATTTGGTGCCTTCAGGAAATTGAAGGCATAAAATTTGTAAAGGGAAGTTTGCCCAAATCCATTGGATTAAACAGAGCCGCCCATTCTGCCGAGGCAGGACTGGCCATCTACAGTTCCTACGACCCCATCAAAACAGAATCCTTCGTTTTCAGTGCGGACAATGGCTTTCAATATGCTGATTTCAGACATGAAAATGGAGAAATATTCAGGGTATATAACGTGCATTTGTTGTCAAATCAAATTACGGGCATGGCTTATAAGATTTCGGAAGGCGGCACTGTACCTGAAAGAAAGGACATGCATTTATATAGAAAAATGTTATCTCAATATAAACAATCTATAAAAACAAGGACCCAACAGTCCCAGATACTGGCGGATCACATTGCTCAATCTCCTCATCCAGTTATCATTTGTGGCGACTTAAATGATACGCCATTATCGTATGTCTATAATAGATTGAGAAAATATGCTGATGATGCTTTTTTAGCTGCAGGAAATGGCATTGGGGTAACATATATTGGACCTGTAAAAGGTATGCGGATAGATTATATTTTGCCTTCAAAAACATTTAAAACCTTATACTGCCGAAGGTATAGTCCTGGTAATTTTTCAGATCATTGTCCGGTGGCCGCCGATATTAATTGGAAATAAGCCATAAAACATATAAAACAATCCTTATTTTTGCCATTTTTACGCCTTAATTCCTTTTTTAAATGACTAGAGCACTTCATATTTATCATAGCATCACCCGTCAGAAAGAACTTTTTATACCTGAAACCCCTGGTTTTATAGGCATGTATGTCTGTGGTCCCACTGTTTATAACGATGTACATTTAGGAAATTGCAGGACATTTGTCAGCTTCGATATCATTTACAGATACTTACAAACCATTGGTTATCAAGTTAGATATGTTAGAAATATAACCGATGTAGGACATTTATTGGACGACGGGGAAGATAGAATGAGCAAAGGCGCGCGACTGGAAAAAAAGGAACCCATGGAGGTTGCCCAAAAATATACCGTAGGTTTTCATAACATGATGCGCATTTTTCAAACATTGCCACCTAGTATTGAACCTCGGGCAACAGGTCATATTCCAGAGCAAATTGAAATGGTAGAAACTATTTTAAAAAATGGTCTGGCTTATATAAAAAATGGAAGTGTTTATTTTGACACCCAGAAGTACATGGACAATAAGGGGGACTACGGTGTTTTATCCGGTAGAAAAATCGATGAGTTACTCTCTGAAACACGTGATAACCTTAAAAATCAAAGCGAAAAAAATCATCCCGCCGATTTCGCCATTTGGATGAAAGCTTCAGATGAACATATTATGCGATGGAATTCTCCCTGGGGCATTGGTTTTCCTGGCTGGCATCTCGAATGTTCTGCCATGAGCCTGAAATACCTGGGCGAAGTGTTTGATATTCATGGTGGTGGAAATGATTTGAAATTTCCACATCACGAAAACGAAATAGCCCAGAACATGGGGTCTTGCCAATGTAAAGGTGCCAAATA
>JANQZX010000108.1:10735-12802 GCA_030728245.1 Saprospiraceae bacterium
AAGTTGAATTCCCTGAAAGATAAACATATAGGTTGGGACCAAATTTCCCCAACCACTTTTGACAATATAAAACAGGTGTTTAGTTTGTTTATTAATGACATATTTGCCGTTGACAGCGATGTGGATGGCGATTTAGCAGGTAATCAGGATAAATCTTTGTTGGACGGGCTAATGAATCTTATCATTCAAATGAGAAATGATGCGCGGTTGAGGAAAGATTGGGCAACTGCAGACCTTATTCGCGATGCCTTAAAGGAAAATAGGGTGGAACTAAAAGATGGCAAAGACGGAAGCTCCTGGCAAGTAACCGAGAGTTAATCTAATAAAAAAAGGTTCAATCAAATAGTTTGAATTATTTGGGAAGTAGTTTTCTGTAATCCCGGAGAATATCCTCCGTTCTAAGACTTACCACCAACTCTATGCGTCGGTTTAATGCCTTCCCTTCTAGCGTTTCGTTCGATTTCATAGGAGAGAACTCTCCTTTTCCTGCGGCAAGAATTCTGGAGGGAGATAATTGCCATTCTTCAACTAATGCCTTAGTGACCGCCGACGCTCTAAGAACACTTAAATCCCAGTTGTCAGGTAACTTTTTATTTTGTTGTATCGCGTTATCAGTATGACCGATCACCTGGATGGTAAAAGCAGGAAAAAGTTGAAGAATTTCACTTATTTTTCCTAATAAAGGCATGGCAGCCGGGTCAACGTCTTGGGTAACAAAGGGTTTAAATAGCTTTTCCATAGGTATGGAAATACTACAAAACAAGGTCGATTCCTCAATGATTACATTCTCCTCCGAACCAAGTGAATCCTTAAGAATGGCACTCAATTTACCTACTGGACTGTTAAATTTAGACCAGTAATTTAAAATAGATTGAGTAAAAAGATTTTGATTAGCTAATTTTGTTTCAAGAGAATCAATATTATCAGAAAGGATATTCTGACTGAGGGAAGAATTTTTATTCAACTTATCAATGTCATTTTGTAAGGAGTCCATCCTATCCAAATATACCTTTTGAACCGATTCATACGCAGAAATGGAGCCTTGTTTCTTATAGTTATCCAGCGTGAGTGAATAATTAATGGAACGTTGATCTACCAACTGAGAATCTAATTTTATAAGCTCATTTTTGTATTTATTCTCCAATAAAAGGACGTCTTTCTTTGGAATACCGCAGGAAAATACTAAAAACGAAAAAAGAACAAAGCAAAAGATAAATCTCATTCCTTCTATATTTAAAAAAGATTAGTTAAAAAACAAACAAAGATTTTTAATCTAATCTGAAATTGGCAGAACCCAACATACCCAAATCGGTGTAAACTGCCACTCTATAAAAACCAGGTTTCAGTTTGTCCTCCATATTATGAGAAAAAGACAATCTTTGGTTACTTGTTATATTAACTTCTTTTCCAGAAACGGCATTTAATGCCATAGTTTGTCCATTCACCACAATATTTTTATTGATATTAGACCCAGGAACTGGGACGCCATTATCGTCAGTTATAGCCATATAAATGGTACGAATGCCTTGATATTCGTCTGGAATGGAGGTTAAGTCGAAATTAACCACAATACGACGTGCTTTGTTCGATTTAGCTGTTAATTTCGATTTAGGGGTCTCTACTTCTACCTGGAAAGCCGATGCCTTAAAATTATTTAAGGTAAGTTTCTTTACCTCTTCCTGCATTGTTCTATTCAAATTGGCCAAAGCCGCTTTATCCTTATTCGCTTCATTCAGATTAGAAGTTAAGGACGTATTTTCCACTTTCAAGTTATCATTTTCTTCTTGCAGTGCCGAAATAGATTCCTCAAGTTCCGCTTTAACGGCTAACAACTGAAGAATTTCCGCTCTGAGACTATTTGCCTCTTTTGCACTATTTTTTTTGTACAAACTAAGCGTTTTTATTTTTGAGGTCAACTCATTTTTAGCTTCATTCAAAGAACCTTGTAAAGACTGGTTTTC
This sequence comes from Saprospiraceae bacterium, assembly GCA_030728245.1. GTDB lineage: Bacteria > Bacteroidota > Bacteroidia > Chitinophagales > Saprospiraceae > BJGN01. Next base: position 12,697 of record JANQZX010000108.1, read on the forward strand.
CTCTGATAATGCAGCAAAATTAGTGCTCAATGATTCAACCTGGGAAACCAGTGAATCTCTCAGGGAAATTAACTCCTTGTTTTCAGACTGATATGCGATATTTTCC
>JANQZX010000108.1:12902-18949 GCA_030728245.1 Saprospiraceae bacterium
TATTTTCCCGTTTCTTGAAAAACGCCCAATAGCTCGTACCTGCTAAAGCGATAAGTAAAACGATGATAATAGCTATTAAATTCCTTTCTCTGCTGGTATAAGCATTGAAATTATCTTGGTAAAATGGATCTTTTTGCATCTAAAAATATTTAAATATGTTAATGCAAAGTTGATGTTTTTTTTGTCAAAATGATAGAAATGCTACTAAAATTTTAATTAAAAGACATAAATAATAGTATTACTTTAGTAAATTTATTTATTAATTTACAAAACTTAAAAAAATGAAAAGAAAACGGCTACTATTCCTTTCCATTTGTACCCTTCTGTTTTTTAGTAATTATAAATTACAGGCACAGTACAAAATTACGGGAAGCATTACAGATGAAAGGACAAGTGAAACATTGATGTTCGCGAATATTATTATTCAGAACGCTTCAAAGGGTACAGTTACTGATTTGGATGGTAAATTCACCCTAGATATTGATGACAATAGTGAGGTTACCTTAGTGGTTAGTTCCATTGGTTATCTAAGCCAATTAGTTAAAGCGGGACCTTCGAATAACGTATTGAACATCAAATTGCGTGAAGATGCGACCAATCTCGAAGAAGTGGTTATCACTGGTTTGGCTTCTTCAGTAAAAAGGTCAAATCTGGCGAATGCCGTTGGTTCTGTCTCAGCTAAAGAATTGGTAGGAACTACTACCATTCAAACCACAGATGGTGCCTTATACGGTAAGGTGGCTGGTGTTACCGTTCGTTCCAATGGTGGCGCACCAGGAGGTGGTTTATCTATTCAATTACGTGGTATATCCAGTCTTGCTGGGGCATCACAACCCTTGATTATTCTCGATGGTGTGTATGCAAGTAATGCAACGCAAAGAACGGGTCGTGCCACCGTGAGTGGAGCTGGTGGCTCAAATCAAGACGATGGATCAAACCGTCTTGCCGATTTGAATCCTGCGGATATTGAAAATATCGAAATTTTAAAAGGTCCTTCTGCTGCGGCCATTTATGGTACCAGAGCTAATGCGGGGGTAATCATTATCACCACTAAAAGAGGTGCAGAAGGAAAAACTAAAATTAGTTTTTCACAAGACATTGGCGATGCTTCACCTCTAAGACTTCTTGGCACCGATGTTTGGAGCGAAGCTAAAATCAATACCTTTTTCCCCGTAGCAAGACGTCCCATTGAACTGGAACGTTTCAGAAAAGGTGTGACCATTAATTACGAAGATTATTTTTACGATAATCCAGCCATTTTGAGTAACTCAAGATTAACGGTTTCCGGTGGCGATGAAAAAACAAAGTTTTATATTTCCGGTAATGTGACGGCTGAAGATGGAACGGTAAAAAATACTGGATTTGAAAGATATTCCGTCAGAGCCAATGTGGATCACAAAATCTCTAAAAGAGTAAGATTCAGTTTTTCAACCAATTATCTTAAAACTGAGACTGACAGAGGCTTTACAGGAAATCAGAATAACGCAGGAGCGAGTATTGGCTATAATATAGCTTATGTTCCAAGTTATTTTGACTTAAGACCTAATGCACAAGGTATCTATCCGGTAAATCCTTATTTTTCTGAAAACCCGATAGCGGTAACTGATCACGGTATCAACAATTCAACGGTAAATCGTTTTATCCAGGCTTTCAATTTGACGGCTGATCTTTTTCAGAATAATACCAGTAATCTAAAAGCGACATTTTCAGGTGGATTGGATTATCTGCAAAATTCGACGATGGTTTACTTACCTGAATTTTTACAGTTCCAAAGAGCACAGGCTAATCCTGGTGATTTATTGATTGGACGTCAGGAAAGTTTCAATACCAATATCCAGGCTGCTTTGGTTTATACTAAAACAGTGGGCAAATTGAATTTATCCTCTCAAGGTGGTATGGTTCGTTTAGATTTCAAAAATAGTTCTCTATTCAACCGGGGTAGAGGATTGGTTCCAGGTCAGAAAAATTTGAGGCAATCCAATATTCAGGAAATAAACCAAAACTTCAATAGCAAAATCAGTGAAGCGGGTATATTCTTACAACAAGAAGCCAATTTTGATGATAAAATCATTGGAACTGTAGGTATTCGCTGGGATAAATCGACATTGAACGGTGATCCAAATAAGTTATATGCTTTTCCAAGAGCTTCCTTAGCATTGAACATTGCTAATTTCGATTTTTGGAATGTGGGCGCCATTACACAGTTAAAACCGCGTATTGCTTATGGAGCAACCTCTGGACCCGTAGCCTTTGGAAGTACTTTCACCTCATTGGGTGGAACAAATATTGGTGGATTATTAGGTTCTGTTGTTTCTTCGCAAATTGGAAATACAGGTATTCTACCTGAAACTGCCTCGGAGCTGGAATTTGGTGTTGATGCAGGATTCTTCAATAACAGATTAGCCATTGAAGCTACCTATTACATAAAAAGTACACAAAATAATATTCAAAATTTGAATTTGGCTCCATCTGTAGGTGTTAGTACAACGCCAAGTAATGAGGCTGAATTGGAAAATAAAGGGATAGAATTGGGTGTGTCAGGAACAATCATTGATTTGCCTAAATTCAGATGGTTCTCCAGAGTACTGTACTGGCAAAACAGGGTGTTACTTACCCGTTTAGGTATTCCAACCTATATTGCAGGAGCCTTTGGCGCAGGTTTGGGTACTTTCCTTTATGCAGAAGGCTATGCGCCAACGACCATAGTGGGTAGCCCGGCGGTTGCTGGTAATCCGGGTGGATTTACCTTCTGGGGAAATAATCAACCTGACTTTAACGCATCTTTTTTCAATTCATTTAATATTCTTAAAAATCTTGAACTTTCTGTTTTAGTAGATTGGAAGCAGGGGGGAGACAATATCAATTTATCAGCGTTCTTAGCAGACGGTGGTGGAACGACGAAGGGATGGTTTGAAGATTCAAACGGTGATGGTATTCCTAATGGAAGGCAGCGCGACCCTGCACCTCATAACAATGCAGGCCGTTGGGTAATGGACGCCAGTTTTGTGAAAATCAGAGAGGTAGGTTTATATTATACCTTCCCGAAAGCCTCTTTAGAGAAAATGTTTAATGGCAAAATTAAAGGTATAAAATTAGGCGCATCGGCAAATAATCTGTTCTTATTCACTGATTATTTCGGATACGACCCTGAAACTTCCACCTTTGGTGCGCAATCCATCGCAAATAACGTGGATATTGCTCCTTATCCAACACCGAGAAGGATATTCTTCCACTTGAATTTCGATTTCTAAAAACTAATTTATTTTAAAATGAAAAATATATTAAAAGCAATTTTAATTCCGGCTGTTTTAGGGTTTACCGCATGTAATCCTTTACAACTCGATGAAGTGTTAGATCCCAACAACCCTTCTTTGGCGAGTGTGGAGACTAACGCCACTAAAGAACAAGTACAATTCCTTTTGACTGGGCTTGAAGCATCTCATAGAAGTTATGTGGTCAATATCTCTCAGTCATGGAATACTTTTGGAAGAGAAACCTGGTATCTTAATGCTTCCGATCCCCGTTTTCAAACAGATTGGCTAGGCCAGGCTGGTAGAGTTCCAGATAGATCTTACTTCGGATTTGGATCCACGGGAGGAGGTTCATGGGCAGCTCCTTATCAGGCCATTAAGCAGGCTGATGTGCTAATCAGTTCTTCCAATGGTTCGACTTTACTTGTAGATGCTGAGAAAAAGGCCGTATCTGGTTTTGCTAAAATGATCCAGGGTTATCAATTTATGATTCCAGCCAATTTTGTGTATGAAAATGGCATTAGAATAGATGTGAAAGACCCATTGAAACCTGGAAAGTTTGTAAAATATGAGGAGGCTCTAAATCATATTAAAAGCATATTAGATCAGGCAGATCAAGACCTTGCCGCAGCTGGTTCAGGTGCCTTCCCATTAAAATTAACTCCAGGCTTTGCTGCCTTCAACACGATTCCAAATCTTAGAAAAGTCAATAAAGCTATTTTAGCTCGCTTAAATGCCTATAGAAAAGACTGGCAAGGTATTTTAACTGCATTAGACGGGTCCTTCATGGATATGAGTGGTAATTTAAATGCTGGTCCCGCACATCCATATTCAGGCCCACCTGATGCCTTCAATCCATTATTTTATCTGCCCAATGCAGCGGTAAATACCATCATTGTTGTTCATCCTTCTATGATTGATGACGCAACAGCAGGCGATTCGAGGGTGTCAAGAAAATTCTTTAAAAGAAATAACCCCGTCGTTGTTACCACGGACGCTACGCCACTTTCTGCTCAGTATCAGGACGCTCGGTGGGCGACAAATACAACGCCAATACCTTTTATCCGTAATGAAGAACTCATTTTATTGAAAGCTGAAGCACATGCCAATCTGGGACAAACTACAGAGGCAGTTAACGCCATCAATGTCATCAGAAATGCAGCGGCTATAGGAAATTATACGGGTGCAACCACGAAAGATGCCTTAATCAATGAAATTCTTTATCAGAGAAGATACTCTCTTTGGGCAGAACCATGGGGACATCGTTGGATCGACGCGAGGAGATATAATAAACTGAATGAGATTCCAACGTCTTATGACAAGGGAACCATATTTAAGCAATTCCCTCATCCACAGTCCGAGATAAACTGGGATATTTATGTAGGAGGTTAATATTCAACCTTACATCATAGATAAAACGCCGTTGGAATACTTTCCTTCGGCGTTTTTTTTATATTTTACAGAAAATTACTAACCATGAAACAGCTGTTTTTACTCGCCTCCTTTGTTTTGCTGCCATTTTTTACCCCTGTTATGGTAAAAGCACAATCCAAATATTTTCCCACAAAACAAGAATGGCAGGAAAAAAGCCCTGCGTCGATGGGCCTTTTGAGTGACTCCCTGGCAAGTGCCATAAATTATGCCCTTGCTAAGGAAACGAAAAATCCGGCCAATATGGAGGTTAACCACTATCGCACGTTTGGCAAGGAACCTTTCGGAATGGGCATCGGCCCTTTTGAATCGAGAGGAAATACGAATGGCTTAATCATTTACAAGGGTTACATTGTTGCCAAGTGGGGTCATCCTGAAAAATGTGATATGACCCATAGTGTTACCAAGAGTTTTTTAAGTACCGTCGCTGGCCTAGCCCTGGAAACAGGTCATATAAGACAATTAAGTGATCCCGTCCATACTTATCTGCCGCCTATCGAAGGGTATAATCCAGGTAAGCTGTATAGAAATGCGGAGGATATGGGAAAGGATGAACTTTTAAGACCTTTTGAAACGGAGCATAATAAAAAAATATCGTGGGAGCATCTTTTACGGCAAACCAGTGATTGGGAAGGTACCTTATGGGAAAAACCCGATTGGGCAGACAGACCCGATGCCGATGCCTCAAAATGGTTATCCAGGAAAAGAAATGAACCTGGTACCGTTTATGAATATAATGATGTAAGGGTAAATGTATTAGCACTGGCTTTAACCAGTATTTTGAGAAAACCATTGCCTGTTTTTCTTAAAGAAAAAGTAATGGATCCTATCGGTGCATCAGATACCTGGCGCTGGACAGGGTATAGAAATTCGTGGATTGTTATAGACGGATTACCAGTTCAAGCCGTGAGTGGTGGCGGACATTGGGGAGGTGGTATGATAATCAATTCTTATGATTTAGGCCGATTTGGCTTGTTTACGCTGAATAAAGGACAATGGGATAATAAGATTATCCTACCCGCATCGTGGTTTGAGATGGCTACAAAATCAACCGATGCTAAAACAGATTATGGTTTTATGAATTATTTCCTAAATACAGATAAAAAAATGATACCCGCAGCACCCGCCTCGGCTTATATGCATGTCGGCAATGGCACCAATTTTATTTTTGTCGATAGTACCAAAGACTTGGTTGTCGTAGGCCGTTGGATGGAGAACGCAGCGATTCCGGGATTTATACAAAAAATATATTCCGCCTGGCGGTAATAAATGTTTTCATTGTACCTTTTGTGCCTTGCGATAACAAATGTTTTCATTGTACTTCTGTACGCCTTGCGGCCTAAAATGCTAGAGACGTGCGACCCC
>JANQZX010000109.1:0-8936 GCA_030728245.1 Saprospiraceae bacterium
TATGCCAGTAGTGTGTGCTCTCCTACCCGGGTCAGTCTTATGACGGGTATGAATGCGGCAAGACACCGGGTTACCAACTGGACCTTGAAACGAAATATCTCTGAAGATCACGCCGATGATGTTTTGAAAATGCCTGTCTGGAATATGAACGGATTACAACCAGTAGATAGCATTGAAAATGCGGTTCATGCCACTACCCTACCTCAAATTCTAAAACAAAATGGGTATTTCACTATACATTGCGGGAAAGCGCATTGGGGTGCTATGAATACGCCAGGTGCCAATCCCCTAAATCTGGGATTCGACCTGAATATTGCAGGGCATGCTGCAGGGGCTCCCGGAAGCTATCAGGGGGAAAAGAATTTTGGAAATAAAATTGGAGATAAACAAACGCTACCCTGGGGTGTTCCCGGCTTGGGCAAATATCATGGTGACACCATAAATCTGACCGAAGTATTAACGCTGGAAGCTATTTCTGCCATCCAACAGGCTCAAAAACTTAAAAAACCCTTTTTCCTGAATATGTCGCATTATGCTGTGCATACGCCATTGGAAGCTGATACCAGGTTTTACAAAAAGTATAAAAATATGGGCTTGGAGGAACCCGAGGCGCGCTTCGCTTCCATGGTTGAAGGTATGGATAAAAGCCTTGGCGATCTGATGGCTTACCTAAAAAATAATGATTTAGACAAAAACACCCTTATTGTTTTTATGTCTGATAATGGTTCCTTAAGTGCTTCAGCAAGAGGAGGAACTCTGCACAGTCATAATAAACCATTAAAAAGTGGGAAAGGATCAGCTTATGAAGGGGGCATCAGAGAACCCATGATGGTTAAATGGCCTGGAAAAGTTAAACCCGGCACTGTTTGTAACCTACCCATTATTGCAGAAGATTTTTTTTCAACCCTCTTAGACCTGGCTGGCGTCAAAAAAATAAATACCGTTCAAGTAATAGATGGCGTGAGTTTCACTCCTTATCTATTCCAAAAATCGAAGATTCAAAAAGATAGAACGCTCGTCTGGCATTATCCCAACAAATGGGGACCAACCGGACCTGGTATTGGAACAACCAGTTCCATTCGTCATGGTAACTGGAAATTAATTTATTGGTATAAGGATGGAAAGAAGGAACTTTACCGATTAGATGAAGATCTGAGTGAAAACAATGACTTAGCTAACAAATATCCTGAAAAAGTGGACGAATTATCCGCTTTACTTGGGGAGTACCTAAGGAAAGTTGGCGCAGACAGACCTCTTTTTAAACAAACAAATCAAGCCGCTCCGTGGCCTGATGAAATATAAAACTACATCCGTTTAATTAATATCAATATGAACCATTACATGTATTATTTAACTATTCTGTTAGCTGTTTTTATGATTTTTGCAGGCATTATGCATTTCGTAAAGCCCCGTTTCTACAACCGGTTTATTCCAGATTTTATTCCAAAGTTGTTTGCCAACTATTTGGCTGGCATTATTGAAGTTTTGCTGGGTATTGGACTTCTTTTCCCCCAATATCAACAGATGGCGGGAAAAGGTATGTTCTATTTAATGTTATTTTTCTTACCCATCCATGTTTTAGATGTATTCAAAGAAAAACCGGCGATAGGAAGCAAGAAACTGGCTATCATTAGAATCCCCGTCCAATTTATCTTAATCTACTGGACCTGGCATTTAAGTAAATAGATAAAAAGGTTATGACTATTTTTATGAAAGTGATATAAAAATGTCATAACCTTTTTAAGTATAAATGATTATATCAATTAATATGCTCTGAATCAACATAACCATAAGCCTTATTCAGTTCAAAAACAGATTCGGCTGTAAAGTCATTGTTATGAATGAGCGCTAACTGACCTTCTAAAAGCTTTCTTTTGGTAGGTAATAATTGAATATTTCTTTCCCTTATTTTTTGGGCGGTACCACTACTGCTTTCACCATAAAGGCTTAACGTATCGAGCACTTCCTCCATCTGAATAATGACAGCCATAATTTGGTTAGGTATCCAGGAAGTTATAGGTGTACCACCTGTAGCTTTAGCGTACTTGGTATTTGACATGATATATTTTTGGACGAATTGCCAGTGACCATTTCTAAAATGATAAATTTCCTCCAAAATTCCAATAAGGAAACAAAGGGAATCTACATCGTTTCTTTCTTTTAAAAGACCCAACAATCCCTTTGGATGAATTTTTTCCATCGTTTCAGAAAGATCGGAGAAAAAATTTTGAACGCAAACAGGTCTGTAAGCTCTCAGATCAAGTAAATATTTCGTTAAATCATTTTGAGGATAATGAAAAATGACCCCGGAAAAAATGTCTTGCATAGGAATAATATCATCCTGGGCACCGGTTTGTCCTCTGAAAGCTTTTGGTTCATCCCAAACACCTTCATAGATTACTCCAGGGCCGAAAATTTCCTCATTCCCTTTAACACCCATTATAAAAATCCTGAAATCGTTATAGTGTTGCCATCTTGAAGCTTTCCACATCTCCTTTCTTCGCTCATTCATTTTCTTCATGGTCAGCCAATTAGCTTCCAAAAAATCATGAACTGGTTTATTTTCATCTTTGACAACTTCTAAAGTGCGCATAACAGAACCCACTAATTGGGGTGAAAATCTATTAATATCAACATGAAGCATAATAAACCCTACCTCATCCGATTGCCCGGAAAAACAGTTACACATGGTAATATTTTCCCAGTTCAGATCTTTTTTGCTATCTAATTTCCTGTAGTTCCCTAAGGAATAGGCATAGTGATAATCGATCCAGGGAAAAATACCCAATTTATCAGCAACGTAACAAAAAGGTTGTGCAATATTTGCTGGTAGCACATTTCTTGCTTTTCCATAGGTACCATCGAGCCGGAATTGTTGAAAAGAAGGCTCCAGAAGGTATGCGGAAGTTAAAAATCCATACGAACGGAAAAGAGCTTGAATAACAAAAAAATCATCCTCCTTTTTAATATCTTCCAGATGATTTTCAAGTGCTTGGATAGCCTTCATTATTTCACCTTCATGATGAAGCAATCCATGCTCACCATTCGGCAAAACTACAGGCATATCATCCAATATTTTTTGTACATCGGCGTAAGTAGAAGGTAGCGAAACGATTGGATCTTTTACGGGCAAAAAGCCATGTTCAGCACATACGTCAAAAAAGCCATCCTTATAATGGTTCTGAAGTTTCATACATTTGGTATTTGGTTATTTGGCAAAAAAGTAGGACAATATAGCATCAATATCGTCCAAAAACAAATGATATATGGTTTTATAGCAAACTCTACTTACGCAAGTCAAGGTTTAAAATCCAACTTTTAGATTGGGATGAAGGGGCACTATAAAAAAAGATTTAATTTTATCACTACATTGTCATTAAATAGAACTGATAAATGTCACTAACTGAAAATAAAACATATCGTATTTTAGGTGTCGATCCTGGAACGGTGAAAATGGGTTATGCCTTACTAGAAATTAATGGAAGTCAGATGAAAAGTGTGGACATTGGGGTTATTTTCCTGGATGCCCTCAGCGATCACCCCACGAGGCTTTTGAAAATTTTAGAAAGGTTACAGAGCATCATTATCACTTATAAACCAACTATAATGGCCGTTGAAGCTCCATTTTATGCAAAAAATGTGCAATCTATGCTGAAATTGGGAAGAGCTCAGGGGGTTGCCATAGCTGTTGGAATGGACAAAGGATTAGACATTTTTGAATATTCTCCAAGAAAGATAAAACAGTCGGTAACAGGCAATGGAAATGCAAGCAAAGAACAAGTTGCTTTTTTGTTGCAAAGTCAACTGAAAGTTGATCTGGCCGGGCAGCTCTTAGATGCCACTGATGCCTTAGCCGTCGCCGTGTGCCATTTTTATCAAAATGGAAAAATAAGCACATCCACAAAGAAGACGCCGGTAAAAAAGAGTAAAGCTACCTGGGAAAAATTTTTAGCTGACAATCCAGACAGGTTAAAATAAACGGATAAATGTTCAATTTCATTCATCTGGTAACCGGAGGAAGCTTTGGTATTGGCCGGGCTACCGCTTTGGCATTTGCCGCTCAAGGTGCCACGGTAGTGATTGCCGATTGGGAAGACGGTTCAGAAACCTTAGATTTAATAAAGAAAAATGGGGGTACGGGTATTTTTATACAATGCGATGTTTCAAATGTGGAACAAGTGAACCATTTAATGGATACCATAGAAAAAAACTACGGAAGGCTTGATTTCGCCATAAATAATGCTGGCATTGAAGGTCATAGCAGTCCCATAGATTCTTGTACCTTAGAAAATTGGCACCATGTACTCAATGTAAATTTGACCGGCACTTTTTTATGCATGAAGGTGAAATTCCAATGATGTTGAAACAAGGTGCAGGCGTTATTATCAACATTGCTTCTGTTGCCGGATTGGTTGGTTTCGAAGGTATACCAGCTTATGTTGCTTCAAAACACGCCATCGTAGGATTAACTAAAAATGCGGCGTTGGACTACGCAACAAAAGGAATAAGGGTTAACGCCATTTGTCCAGGTGTGGTTAGAACGCCAATGATTGACAGATTTACAGGAAAGGATAAAGCTATTGAGGCGCAATTTGCTAAGGTACAACCTGTTGGAAGATTAGGAGAACCCGAAGAAATCGCTGATGCGGTTCTATGGCTTTGTGGCAAAGGAGGATCTTTCGTTACTGGAGCGGCCATTCCCGTAGATGGAGGTTGGGTTGCCAAATAAACTTTATAATTTATCGTAAGCGGAACGAATGGAAGCAGCTATTGCTTCCATTTCTTCTGCCGAAAAATTTAGCCTTGAGTTACTAAAATTAATATCCCCCATACTGTTTAATGGAACTAAATGCACATGTGCATGGGGTACTTCCAAACCGATGACACTCATTCCTATTCTAAGGCATGGCAGCGTGCTGCGCAATGCTGAAGCGACCTTTTTTGAAAATAACATGATCCCTGATATTTCCTCGTCTGATAGATCAAAAAAATAATCTGTCTCTACTTTTGGAACGATTAAGGTATGTCCTTTCGCTAGCGGATTCACGTCAAGAAATGCCAGGAAATGCTCCGATTCTGCTACTTTCCATGCAGGAATTTCTCCATTTATAATACGGGAAAAAATACTAGGCATACCTGGGTTAGATTGAAATATTTTCAATAACAAACTCTAATTTGCCATTAGGTGTCTCCACGTGAGCTATATCTCCAATTTTCTTTCCCAATAAGCCTTTACCCATGGGCGAGCTAATCGAAATACGTTTAGCTTTAAGATCAGATTCTGATTCTGAAACTATTTGATAGGTGATTGTGGCATTATTAGCCTTATTTTTAATGGTTACCTTAGAAAGAACGGTAACTTTAGAAATATCTACATCGCTGATTTCCATTACTCTGGCATTAGCAAGTTGCTTTTCTAAGTCGTTAATTCTTAGTTCCAGCATTCCCTGCGCCTCTTTTGCCGCGTCATATTCTGCATTTTCAGATAAATCTCCTTTTTCACGAGCTTCAGCAATAGCTTTAGCAGCTTCCGATCTACCTCGCGATTTCATATCTTCTAATTCACTATTTAGTCGTTCAAAACCCTCTCGGGTCAGGTAATTGATACCAGACATAACATTAATTTTTTGAGCTTTTTGGAATGATTAGGGTGATAGACTTTAAAAAACAAAAACGATATGAGAATATTCCCAAATCGTTTTTAATCATTATTTTAACAAATATAGGTCAAAATTCTTACATTTTCAAGAATAAACGCCTAATTAAATATCACCCATATAAAAAAAATACCTAGAAATTGAATCGAAGGGAAACATTATGCGTACCTGTCCAAACCCGGGTTGCCTGATAGGCATAGTCCAAAGCAATCTTATTTTTAGACCCTTTAGATAAAGGGAAATCAATACTCCCTCCCGCACTCAAGCCAGTATTTACAGGCCTTTCTTCCAGAGTTGAAGCACCAAGATCATATTTATAAGCACCTCTCAACATAAAAGAATCCCAAAGAGCATACTCAATACCCGCCCCTATCTGGTCTCTGCTGAAAGAATTAGAAGTAAAGTTCCCAATCAAACTAATCCTGTGAGGTTCGCCAAGAAGTATGTCGTAGGACAATCCAATATTTAACATAGACGGCAACTCAAAACCTGCTGCGCGTTGATCAAACGTAAGTTGATATCCAGCTTTATTAGGGGTGTTTCCCTGAAAAGAGAGACCTTCTCCATTAAAAACCATCCTTGAACCAACATTACTCAAACTAATACCAAATTTGAATTCTTCTTTATCACCTGTTACATACTGAACCCCCGCGTCTATTGCCAAGCCAAAAGCACTCACATTAGCAAGAGACTCCGAAATACCTCTCATCAAAATACCAACAGACACCTTATTTTCAAAGGTATATGCATAGCCTAACGCTATATTAAAAAAATTAGGAGAAAAATTTGCCCCTGTTCCCTCCGGCTGGTCTTCTGTGGTTACTTTGTTTTCTCCAAAATTCAGCGAAGTAAGACTAAGGCCTAACGCAGCACCATTTTTCAACTTTCGGGAAATTCCGAATGCGTTCATTCGAATGCCAGTACCTTGTAAGTAATTGGCACCCGAAAGATTGATTTCCAGACTATTTATACGCGGTAAACCAGCAATATTAATTCTCATTGCTTCAACCCCTCTGACTGAGGCCGTATTGATATGAAATAATCCAGAACTTCTTGCCCAGGGATTCAATAGCAGCTCATAAGCTCCAGCCTCACCCTGTCTGTCTGGATTTCCAGCCTTTAAAAAAGGTTGGAAAAGAAAAGTTAAACTACCAATAACAAAAAAAACCTTAATCCTCATTTCATTAAATTATTCATTGTTTACAATCCGGAAGGATCAAATTTTCTGTTTATACCAAACCACTTTATCGTTTTAGACCCCAATTCGCCCGCATCAATATTCATCAAATAAACACCACTTGCGACTGGAATTCCCCGGTTATTCCTTAGATCCCACTCCAAATCAGGCGTAATTTGATTATTTGTAATGGCTCGGTTGTTGCCTCGTGGAACTGCTCCAACTTCATCCCGTTTATATTGCCTGATAAATTTACCATCCAAAGAATAAATAGTAACCGTACAATTGGCGGGCAGATTAGTGAACTTAATGGTCGTAGTAAATTGGGAAACCTCATAGTCGGAGAAACCGTAATATGGATTAGGAACTACGTTTATTGCATCTAAAGCAGCATTGTAATTACTTGCATCCCGCTTTTCTGCTTCCTTTTTATCAAATTGAAAGCGATAAACAGGGTGGCCATTATTTTCATTTCCCGCAATGGAATAAGGATTATTTACACGAATTTTTACTACAGCATCATTGGGAATCAAACCATCTTTGTAAGAAAGAAACGGGGTTGCAGATTGATTGTAAATTAATCCAGACCAGGTAATCTCTTGTAAAGCTAGTATCTTAGCGACAGGCGCTGCATTTCTCAATGAATTTCTAATAGCTCTGCATTCATCATACGTTTGTTTCGTAACATAAACAAAGTGCTGTCCACCAACAGGATAGAATCCAAGATTTCCGTTACTTACCCCGGCTAAACGAACCAGATTATCAGGGTTAAACATCATATCGGCACCCAATTTATAGTTTTCCAATACGGTACCATTATAGACAGAATTTTCCCCAAAGAAAATATTTAATCGTCTACCCGTTTCTACGTCAATGGCATAGCCTGGGAACCATCCAAATCCCTCTGTTAAATCAGCTGTATTTGGGTCAGGTAAACCATCACTATTTGCATCTTCTTTTGTTACGCCAGGCCTCGCCCTTAAATCAAAGTGTCTGCGATTTCCCTCTGTATTAAACCCTTGAGTACGATAAAACCTGTTAGCAGACTCAATAATAACACACTTACTCCAAAGACTCTTATCTTTTGTGAAAACAATATCCACATTATTCAAATCGGCTAATTTCATTCGTGTTCTAAGAATGGAACTAGCACTGTTGTCAGAAATAGCGGGTGAAATATAGGCAGGATCTCTCTCCCCTTTTACTCTCCAATCGGCAAGGAAATAGGGAGTAAATTGTCCGGCACCCATTTTTGAAAAAGCCTGGGTTGGATCTAATACCGCATCAACTTGCCCGTCGCCCGTTGAAATATAATCGAAAACGGTTGCGTCAAAGTTCGTGGGCCCAGCACTAAATCCGTCATTGATAAATCCTAACCATTGTGCGCCATTCTTATCTTTGTAAGTAACTTCAATACCAATAGCCCCATTTTTGGCATCTTTTAAACTCCCCGGTTCCGAAACCTGACCTATTACAATAGAGAAACCAAACGCTCTGATGATTTGTTCGTTCAGCTGCTCAATAGGCCTTTCAGATCTGATAACCGGACTATTCGGGTCTCTAAGATTTCTTAACTCCCAGGTAACAGGAGATTCTAAAATCCCGTTATTGGGATTATTATCTTTAAACTTAAGTTCAAACTGTCCATCCTTTACTTCCAGAGGATTAAAAATTTTCACTTGAATGGGCGCTCTTCCAGGAAGATAAGTTATCTGTCCATTGAAAGAAGTACCCAATATCGCAGACCTGGTTGCATCAGAAATATCAAGAAAATTATCCCCTGTTCCAGCTCCTGAAACACGGGTAATGACCGTTCCTTCGCCATAACTGGCATTTAATATTTTATCAGTCGTTGGATGAGGTAAAACCGTATAAAATGGATTTCTACCATCCCCAATATTCCTTCTCCCCTCCAAATAAGGCTTTCTTTGCCCAAGAACTGCTTTAGGATCAAAAACTCTATAATTATTATGAGCGTAGGCAACCGCAACAAAATAATATTTCTTATGATTGATTAATCTGCGATCGCCTTCTGAAAATTGATCCTCCTTAATCTTAAAAGTATGTTGAATACCATTATTTCCACCTTCAACCTTTAATTC
>JANQZX010000109.1:9036-69873 GCA_030728245.1 Saprospiraceae bacterium
CCTTAATCTTAAAAGTATGTTGAATACCATTATTTCCACCTTCAACCTTTAATTCGGGAACATAATACTCCTCACCAGTCGGATTATCAATGGTTTTCCAATTGAAAATCCTGTTTACCTCATTTTTTAAATCCACCTGGAAAATTAACCTGGATTTATCAGGATTTTCTAAATCTGCAATGGTTACAGAAGAATTAGCTAATTGATACAATTTATAACCTTCAAAGGTATATAAGCTATCCTTTGCACCTGTTGGAATTTGTAAACCACGCTGAGCATAACCCTCGAAAGCATTATTAGAAGTAATACTATCATTTGTAAATACCGCGATAATTTCTCTATCCAGTTCTATAAAATCAATATCCGGCGCATCAGGTCCGTCTGTTAATTCAAAACAATTATCAAATAATGCCTGAGCGATATCATCTGCTTCGAGCAATTTTGAGATATCAGGACATGGATATGTTTGATCTGCTACCCAAACTACCCCAATGATAAGTTCATTTACAGCCCCCGGATCTAATCGAAAAGGACCTGAAGCCTGAATGGTACGACGATCACCAAATGGAAGATTTGAAGTACACATCGACCAGCCCCTCGAATCATTTGGTGCATCAGAAAAAGCATATTTTACCTTAGCGCCATCTTGATAAGCATCATCTCCGAAAGTGAAAGGACTACCGTCACGCCAGGAACCTGATAAATAGTTATAGTACTCTTGTGCGGTAGCGGGATCAGTGGTACCAGGAGCTGGGCTGCCAACGCCTCCATTATTATAATAAGTAAAAGAAGACATACCAATTTCTTCTCCATTTTCGTCCAAAGGACCTCTAAAATAATCTACCCCCAAAATAGGAACTTCGTCACAATAGGTATTGACTCCTTGAGGACAAGCACAACCCGTTTGACCATCTAAAGCATCTTCATTATACATATAACCAAGACTTCTGGAAACATCACAGCCAACATAATCATCAGTAAAACAACCTAAGTCAGCATCGACCCACATAGCAAAAAACATGGAATCGATACTTTCAACGGCACGATTAATGAGTTTATACCGTTGAAAAGTCATATCATTTATTTCGTCATTGGTAGCATAAGAGAAGGCTTGCACCTGCACTTCCATCTGAATAGGGTCACCTCTCGATTCTGAGTGGATGTTACCTGCGTCATTATAGACCCAGAAAATCATTTCATCAGGAAATTGCGGTTTTGATACACAACCCCTTATTTCAATAACTGGGAAATCACCTCTGTCCGGGTTATATAATCCATCACCATCCTGATCCCAAAATGCAGCAAGGCCTTGAGAGGTATTAGGTAATTCAAAATTATGAATATCGAAGAAGAATTCATTCCCACGAGCTGGCCAGCCTTTTATATCTCTTGGAATATCATCTGGATTATAAGCTACCCCACTTTTCTCCGCCAGTTGAAACTTTCTTATATGCTCTCTAATATTTTCTCCTTTAACAGAGAAAAAACGATCCCAACGGGAACATATCGCTTGATTCGTTTTTCCTGTTTCAGGATTAAGCGGACCAGGCCAGAAGTCAAAATCACCTGAACTACGACCATACGTTTGGGCAGCTAACTTTAAATTACCAGCGGGATCAACGCCACCTAACCATACAGCTCCGGCAAAAATAGAAGAAACCTCAGGAAGACCAGCGGGTACTTTAGGTACAATATAACGACCGTCATTACTGTCCCACCAAACATCCCCTCCGGTAGTTAATCGTGCTCTTACATTATTAATAGCCTGATCAATCTGAGCTACTGCATTATTACAATTTTCAGCAAATCGCAGTTTTACTGTCGTATTGCCTCTTCTTTCTTTTAACAAAGGATTATTTCTGGCAGTCATTATAACAGGAGATAAAACAACCCCCATTAAAATGCTAAAAGAAACGATGCTAATTAACCTTTTATATACCATCCTACTCATAATTTCAATTTAAAAATCCATAATCACACCGGCAAAAATCCTTCTCGGTAAGCTAAATAACCCAGGATTTAACAATGCCCACTGGTAAGACGCCAGATAAGCATCAACCACCCTATTTGAATTTACTATATTTAGTAGCTTGTCCTGACCATTCGAGGAAGCAAGAAAACCGTCATCCTTTGGTGATCCTGTGGAGGAATATACATTTAAAATATTTTGTTGATTGAGCAGATTTGACACCCTGCAATAAATATTCATGCTTAAACCTTTACTTACTTGAACCACTTTATCCACTCGTAAATTAATGGTATAGTTCCATGGTTTGCGAGATCCGTTAATTGAACCAGCCGTTTGAGCACCTCCTAATTCAAGAGGAGTGATTGTTGCGGTGTAAGGACGACCAGAAACAGCAATGGCCTGTAAACTAAGACCTGCATTGGCAAGGATATCAGTACCAAAAAGATTAGGACCATTGTAAAATTTTCCTGCCCCGAACCGGTAATCTAAATTCATATTTACGCGATGTCTTTCGTCAAAATTCAAGGGAAACAGGGTCCGAAGATTACCTCTACTTGTCAAACCTCTCTGAGAATTAGCATCTGAACCTGTACCATCAGCAAACTGAAGAGTATAATTGGTAACTAATGAAAGGTTTCCCGTTCTGCGCATTTCATATTCAAAAGAGAAACCCTTAACGGTACCAAAATCCAAATTTCCGTAAGTCGTATATTGGTTAACGATGGGCACCGGAAAATAAGTCCTTTGCTGAATCATATCTCTCAATTCCTTATAATATGCCGCGATTTTTAACTTTGAAGTGGCTGATAACTTTTGTTGAAATCCTACTTCATAATCTATTGTTCTCTCCGGTCTTAAATCTGGATTATTTCGAATAACCGACGGAAAATCAGTGAAGTAAAAATAATCTAACGCTGTGGCCAAAGTATTTGAAGGCGGCCGCTGAATAAGTACATCGTAGTGTGCAAAGAAGTTAGCGTCATCAGAAATAGGAAAAGAAAAGGCTAGTCGAGGCATAAAATTGACCTGAACTTCATAATCCTTGAAAGAAACAGAGGGGTCAAATGCCTTATCTTTGATGTAGTTATTTATATTTTGTGCCCGGGGATCTTTGTACTTTGGAAATACTAATCCTCCGGAAAAGATATCTATTGGACTATTAACGGGATTACCATTTGACCTATACCATAAGTCACCATCGCGATATGCCAACACATCCGTTCCACTGTCATTTAGATAAACTTTATAATCATCTCCAATGCTACCTGGTTTTTCAGATGTTGTTTCTGGAAGATTATGGAATTCTGAAGCCTCCATAATGTCATATAACGAATATGGGTCTTTTAATACCCTGGTATTAGCATCATATCTATCCATACGCACGCCTAACCTGAAGATAATATCTCTGAATGTAAATTTATCCTGGATATAGGCCGCAGAATAAATAGGTCTGTTCGGAGCCACGGGAAAAGTTCTTACCCCATTTTCGTCAACTGTAGAAAAAAAATCTTCAAACGTACCATCAAATGGGCGACCTAAATAATCGTGGCCAAAATAACTTATAGCATTTTGATCATTTAATTCTTTTGCCGAAAACATATCTAACCTCAACTGATCGGGATCCAACCCATCTACATTTACAAAAGTAGTAAGGGGTAAACCCAATTCTTCTCTGATAGATTTGTAAAACTTGTTATCCTCACTGTTTACAATAGATAAAGCGCGAAGAGGTGTTTTAGGGAAATTGGGTAAATCAATATAACCTATGGTATCTGCATTGGGGGCAATACCTTGAATATGATTATTTGCCTGCTGTCTGGCGATATCCCAAAGGCCTCTCGGAATAACCGAATAACTTCTATTTAAACGCTCCTCATAAATAAACCCAATTTGTATATTATGTCGGCCATTTTTCGAACTACCTGGAATCCAGTCAAAATTAGTTCTGGCATTAAATGAATATACATCATTTGTGGACCTTCCCGCCGTATTATATACCCAGCCAACATTGGTATGAAAACCCCATGAGTTATTATAAACAGGGGATATAAATCCGTTGGGTGCTATAAAGTTGCCCAGGGAAAGTAAATTTTGACTATTGAAAAAATTAGATAATATATATTTTCCAACTTGTGGATTAATTCCCTCTCCCTGATTAATATTTAGCGCATTATTATAATTTGAAAGCACTGGATTTTGCTCTCCAGGGGTATATTTTCTAAGTACCTGCCTGTAATCTGTATGCTGCATAGCCACGCCTTGAGAAGCTGGATCAAAGGCCAGGGCAAAAGTAGGTACCCATTCCAAATCAAATTTTCCCACATACCCATAATCAAAATAATTAAACCCATGACGTTGGTCAGCTTGTTCCCCTGTCGTTTTTTCGTAACCTCCCTGCAAGGTATAAGAAGCATTTTGAATAGCCCCTTTTTCTGAACCAGCGCCTCCACTTGAACCAAATCTTTGTCTTAATCTAAAATTGGCTCTATACGTTCTTCCTAAACTGAACGGATTATTTTTACTATTCAGAACGCCCCAACCACCTGGGGTAAATTGATTTTTAGCATCGGTAAGCGACCCGGTAAGCGTCATATCAATAGATTCACCTAATCGCGCATCAATTTTACCTGTCAGATCAAGCCTTTCATTCGTTTCATTATTTCTGGCTTTCAAAATATCAACATCATCGGCAAGCAGGTTATCTGCGCTTATGATGAAACTTGACCCTAATGCGGTTACTGGATTAGCCTCCAATTCAGCTAATTTATCCTCTTTAACCCTATAAATTGAGGTAGCTGGTGGATTATCCTCGTACTGATGCGTATAACGACCTGAGAAACGATAACCCAAAATAGATTGACCCTTTTTATTTTTCAAAATGGGGCCGCTCAGGTTTACACCTATTAAACTGTTGCTATATGGATCAAGATATTTTGATGATTCAACTTCTACTCCCCCGCTAAATTTATTTGATGGCCCCTTTGTTGTGATAGAGATAATTCCTCCGGTCACATCACCATATTGAGCTTCAATCCCCCCCGTAATTACCTGAAGCTGATCTATTTCCGATTCCGGAATGAGATTACCCTGAATTCTAATACCGTCGATATAGTAGTTTGTAGCATCGGAACGAGAACCCCTGATAGTTATAGCTTTCCCCTCATCGGCAGCGGCTAAACCTGCAGTGGTTGCAGCTAAAGCATTAATGTTTCTGGTAGGTAATGACCGTATTTGATCGCTCGTAATAACCGAACCAGACGTGGTATTATCTTGCTCAATCAATGGCACTTTATATTCAACTATCGTAATTTCCTGCAACACAACCCCTCCATCAGAACCAAGTTGAATATCTAACTTAGTTGACTTTCCGGCCAAAACTTTTACTCCCGTAATCCTTCTGGAGGTATAGCCAAGGTAACTGGCCTCAACGTCATAAAGACCTGGATCCATGTCGGGGAAATTAAAATATCCCTCTACATCTGTCTCCGTCCCAGTGACTAAAACCCCATTTTTAAACAAGGCAATAGTGCCGAAAGAGATGGGCTCTTTTGACTCTTCATCGATTACCTTCCCCCCTAATGAGGTTTGAGCCTGAAGAAAAACAACCGATAAACAAAGTAGAATAAAAGAGATAAATAGAATTCTTTGCATCTGAGCCTTATATTTTTTCAATAGCTAAAAATAAAAGTGCAAGTTAATTAAAATGTACTTTAATTAACAGCAGATTAATGAAACTTATAGACAAAATACTATATTTTTAGTATTCTTGCTTATTCAATAGGTTTGAAATGATACGATGGAAGTGATGGACATTAATTTCCATGTTAACAGAATACCTTCCTCTACTATAATATCGGCCCTGCATTCCCATTTGAACAGATTCGACCACCTCTTCGTCTTCTAATTCAGTGACATCTAACTGGTTCTTTTCTCTATCAAATGAAGTTCCCTCAAAATAATATGAGCGGAATTTCACCACCGTCATTTGATGTCCTTTAGGTTCTACAACATTTAAGGATAAACCCCAGGGATAGAAATTGAACATCAAATTTGGGAAAATCCAAAAATAATAGGCATATATTTTCTTGCCCTCATCCACATGCCCTATTGGCGTATTAAAATATGGTTCATCGTCGGCCGCTACTCCTATTTGTAAATTACCCCATTCAAATAAATGA
Source organism: Saprospiraceae bacterium (assembly GCA_030728245.1). Classification (GTDB taxonomy): domain Bacteria; phylum Bacteroidota; class Bacteroidia; order Chitinophagales; family Saprospiraceae; genus BJGN01. The sequence continues at coordinate 15,184 of JANQZX010000109.1, forward strand.
TATTCATATTTTTCAAATTCTATGGCTTGATTCAACGCCGGATGTACAAATGGAATATGAAAACCTTCCAGATAATTGTCAACATATAACGCCCAATGCGCCCTTACATCGAAATCTTTAGAAGCATCAGGATTAAAGGTGAGGGTATGTAAAGGTAAAAATGAAACTCTATCCAACATAGGTTGAATGAAAGTGGCAAATGAAGCAAGGGGATTAATGGAGGTGAAGTACAAAGGGAAAAAAGTGGCCAGCGGCAATTGTTTCAAATGATCCCTTTCCGTTGGGAAATTTTCTGTCTGGTCAAATTCAGGCATACTTTTAAATGTCCCATTTAGTCTGAAACACCTTCCGTGATAACCACAACGAAGTATCCGCTGTCCGGAACAGGAGGAAGAAACTACCAATTTACCCCTATGCGTACAAACATTCGATAAACAATATACCTCTCCATCTGAATCTGTGGAAAGGACAACAGGTTCATTTAAAACATCTGGTAATAAGACCATTGGCGTTAAAGTGCCAACCGGAGCCTGATCGGTATTATCCCCTATAAAAATCCAACATTTTTCCCAAATTTCAGATATGGATCGCTCAAACCACCGCCTTTCTCTATAAAAAGATGAAGGCAGTGTATCTGACTTTCTAATATCTTCATCAATATGAAAAATCTCCATGCCACTTATGAATTATGGCTGAAAATACTATTATAATCTAAGAAATAAATCATTTTCAGTGAAATAATATTTCTTTGTGGGTTTTCAAATAATCCATCCAGATTTGACCAATAATCAAGATCCGTCCTTTGTTGATTTTCCAAAATACTATTTTTCCAAACAACGTAAAGATCACTTCCAGGTGCAAACCGCCATCTGTAGATCATATCAATATTGAAAGCATTGAAATTGGCATTATGATTACCTTTATAATCTGTTGGAGCTAAGGTTCCATTTAGATTTAGCATGGCAAAATTATCATAAGCTACTTTGGACCAATAATGCCTCATTCGGAAGGTCAATGACATGGTTGGAGTAAAATTATAAGCGGCAAACAAAGAGTTTTCCACCGTGGAAATATCCCTTATTCCAAAAATGATATCCTTCTCATCTGCATTTTTCGATACCTTATTTACGAAACCCACATCATTTGAAAAGAAATTAACCGCGGTGTTAAATGAAAAATTGAATTGATCACTCACTCTCCAACGAGGTCCTATTGAAAATCTGAAAGTGTTTCTATCTTCTTCATCAAAATACCTAAACCTTAAATTAGTTGTCAATAAAACCTCCTTTCGACTGTCGGTTGAAAGAAACATACCTACTCCCCGGTTGGTTGGATAACGATAGAAACGCCCAACCGTTCTTGGCTCAAAATAATCGAAGGTTGCCCAGGGTTCCATAGAAACCCACGCATTCATTTCCCAGAATTTCTTCGTTTGTCCCCAAACATATACATCGCCACCTGCGTCATTGAAAACAAAAGGTTTATATAATCTCATATATCGCCATTCGGCGCCAGCACCATATCTGTTAAATATACCCCAGGGCTTCAATACTTTGTAGTTCAACTCCCCCTGAAGGCTTCTCTCATTATTATTAAATAAAAATCCAAGGTCTTTAGGGTCGTAAGTATTGCTCTCTTCGTTGTAAGCAATATCAAAGGTAAATGCTCCTCCATTTTTTGCTATTTTAAAAGCGTAGGTATGCCCAAAATCCGCTTTTCCTATGAAATACTTTTGAGAAAGCGCCCCATTTCCACTAAATGAATAGGCATTATCTTTTGTCCTTAGGTCAAATTCCATGGCAGAGACATTCGCATCATAGTCTTCACCAAACCGATAAACGGTGGTATTTATAAAACTTAGATAGGAGTTATTTTTTAAATTCTGGTCTAAAACAAAAATATTATAATTTGTTAATGGATCCGTTTCTACATTTCTTTCCTCCCCATTTTCCCTTTGAATAGTAGCATAAGATTTCAAGGACGTAGCATTAAATAGGCCCAATCCCAGGCCCGAAGGGGTTCGACCTGAAATTTTTGTTGCATTCACGATTTTCCCTCTTTGAGGATTATTCAATACTTTTTCACCCGGCAACAAACCTTCATAAGCTTTACCGTAATTTAAAGGGGTGCCACCAATTCGGCGAGAGTAAAAAATATTCCCTTTGTTGAATAACTCGGTTCCTTCCGTAAAAAACTGTCTGTTTTCATCAAATCTAACTTCAAAAGGCGTCAGATTGAGCACTTGATTATCTGATTGTGCCTCCCCAAAATCAGGAATCAACGTCATATCTAAGGTAAAAGCATCATTGATACCATATTTAATGTCCATACCTCCGCTAAATGAGGAACCATAAGCATTTTTTTGAGCTGCCGCCTTGTCTGTAAACTGTTGTCCGTAAACCGCAAAAAATGGCGTAGCCTGCAAACGTATTGGTGAAGAAATATTTTTTATGCCCGTTAAAATACCTGATTGATTGAGGAAACCAGAAATTAACGGATTAATTGTACTCCAGGATGATTTTTCCTGTTTTCTTTGATAAAGCCTTAGGAAGTTAATATGCCATTCCTGGTTTTCCTGTTTAGGAAACCTAATGGCCGAATAGGGAATTTTCATTTCAACAATCCAACCTTTGTCAGTGAAAGATACTGCACTTTCCCAAACAGCATCCCAACCGCTATCTTCGCCGTAAACGGAATATTTTACATCAAGCTGAACGCCACTTGCAGATACGATAAAACCAAGACCATTATTTCCATCCATGTAAGTATCTAAAATAACGGCAAACCAATCTGTATTTTGAATTTCATCTCGTTGCGATAACTGTTTAGGAATAGATACAGGATCACTGTCAGCGAGAAATGCGCCTATATAAAATCCTTCATTATCATATAAAACTCGTATTTGTCCATCTTCTGACGCTTTCAAACCAGGAACGGGCTGAAAAGTAACGAAACTATCGGCAGCGACAGCCGATTGCCAGTCGTTTTCATCTAGTTTTCCATCAATTACCATTTTTCCTTCAACCCGCTTAGCTTCCATTATTTTTTTGGCAATTGGGTCGTTGTTTTGAGCTATTAAAAAAGTGGAAATAAATAAAAGTAAATAACAATGAAGTCGAAGCATAAGCTATTTTTAGCATTTTTAAATAATGCCACAAAAGACTATAAAAATTATTTTTCAGATGCACTTAATCGACCAATGGTTAAATTAAGAGGTAATAAGACCTTAGAAAGGTTACAAGTAAATAAAATCATTACTTTTGCATCAATAATAATATTGTGAGCATTATTGTACCCGACTTTATACTTGACGTATTTAAAAAAGAAAGATTCCATGGAGATTTGGATTCCTGGATCATGTACATTGATCTCACGGGATTTACCCCTCTAACGGCCTCCCTTTTGCAAGATGCGGGGGCTGGGGCGGAGGAGGTTTCAGATTTATTAAATGATGTTTTCTCTCCTTTGGTAGATATTGTTTATCAGCACGGAGGCTTTATCCCTCATTTCGCGGGAGATGCATTTTTTGCCATTTTCCCAAAATCGACCACTGATATATATGTTTTCACCGTGGCTGTTAAAAAAGTTCACGCTCATTTTAGGACAAAAAACGCAAAAAACAGGTCACTTCCTGTAAGTGTCAAGATTGGTTTAGACGTGGGAATACTCACTTGGGGAATTGTAGGAAAGGAACCCTATTCCTACTACTTTAGTGGTGAAGTTCTCAGAAATAGTGCTATTTGTCAACAAAAAGCAAGATTTCAGGACGAGGGCATCGTTTTTACCTCCAGTGTACGCGATTATTTTGAAACCATTGATCTTCATTCCGAGTCCATTGAAGAAAATTTTTATACCTGGAAGTCGTCAGAATTAAAAAAAATCAAATTAAAGGAGGGATTAATAAAGACTAAAAAAAATACATCGCTTCTTGTTTCTGATAGTTCTCCCTTTCTATCTCCTGTTTTTTCCCGACACATTCCTTCAGGAGAGTTTAGGTCCTGTATTGCTATTTTCATTGGCTTTACTCCCTCTGGGGACAAACAAATTTTTTCAGATTTCCTAAGTCAGATGGTCAAACATATCAATGAATATGGGGGCTACTGCAAAGAATTTGATTTCAGTGAGGAAATTCCCTGGTTAATTACCTTTTTCGGTGTTCCCCTCGCTTTTGAAAACCAGCTGGAACGGGCATTAAATTGTATTCACAGTCTTTTTCGTGACTTAAGAGAAATGTATGCGCCATTTGGAATAAAAATGAAAGCTGCCGTGACCAGCGGAACAGGCTATACTGGATTTATTGGCGGTAAAGAAATGCAACAATATAGTGTGGTAGGAAATTTTGTGAATCTTGCAGCAAGAATGATCAATCAAGCTCAATGGGGAGAAATAAGAACGGACAGGCAAATAGCACAATCGGACTTTTTCCTATTTGAAATAGCTGGTGAGATTAGTTATAAGGGAATGCTTGAACCCGTAGAAACATTTCTTTTAAAAAATCAAAAGCCTGAAGGATTTCAAAAATTTCTGTACCCGCTGGTGGGAAGAGATCATGAAATGCGGGTCCTCCAAACTGAATTCAACAAACTTTTATCGACCAAAACCGGTCAGATTATTATTATTTCTGGCGATCCCGGGGTAGGTAAGAGTCGTCTTGTTGGCAGTTTAAGAGAAGAAACCATAAGAAATGGCAAGGCAAATTGGTTTTTCTGTCCATGTGATGCCGTTATAAAAAAACCATTCAATCCATTTATTCATCTATTAAGGCATTACTTTAGTCAAAATATCAGAGGTCTTTCCAATCGGCATTATCAATATCAAAGACAATTTAAATCACTGATTAATAAGTTACATGCCATTTCCAGCACTGAGGGTTTTTCGTCTGTGGTTGCCAAAGATTTGATAGAAAAACTAAACCATTCCGATAATGCCTTTCGATTTCTGTTAGGTCTAAGCCTTTCTGCACCCGATTGGGATGATCTGGCCCCTCAAAGCAGGTATCAAATGGCAAAAGATGGCATTATTTCACTTATTTTAGCAGAATCTCTGTTACACCCTCTTTTATTACAAATTGAAGATTCCCATTGGCTGGACCCTTCTTCCAAAGAGTTACTTGTTTCTCTTTGTCAACAGTTACCCACCTTTCCAATCATGCTCGTAGTCACGTCCCGAAACGAGGCGTCAACGGAAATAAAAACATTTTTGCCCGCCAATTCCTCTTCACAGGCTGGCGTTTTTATACATCTTGAAAATTTCACCAGAAAAACCTGTGCTCAATTTACCGAAATAATTCTTGGAAATGAGGCCAATGAGGCTCTATTAGATTATGTGGAGGTAACTACCAACAGAAATCCGTTTTACTTGGAGCAAATGGTTGAATTTCTAAAAGAAAAAGATTGGCTGACAACTTATCACGGCAAATGGACACTAAATACAGGTGAAATTGTAACTCCAGAAAAAATTGGAAATCTTCTAACCACCCGCATTGATAGTTTGAACCCTGAACTGCGTGAATTATGCAAAGTTGCTGCCGTGATAGGAAGGGAGTTTGACCTTACCATTTTAGAAACTGTGTGGAAAGCACTTCATACCGATGCAAATATTCTTCTTACACAAATCGGTTTTATAGAAAACCTTATTAAAGCCGGGACAAGAGAGAATATTTGGCGACCGTTAACTAAAAGACGATTTTTATTTCAACACGCTTTACTTAGAGAGGCTGCTTATAATATTCAGCTGCCAGCTACCCTTCAACAGATTCATTTGCTTGTAGCTGAGGCTATTGAACTTCATTTTAAAGATCATATTGAACTGAAATTACAAGAACTAGCCTACCATTACGAGCTGGCAAATCATACCCAAAAAGCCAGTGAATTTTTGTATCTCGCTGCAGTTCAGGCAAAAAATAATTATTTGAATGAACATGCCCTTGGGTTTTTAGAAAAATTATTGCAAAATATAAATTTAAATCAGCACCATCCATTCCGATTTAAAGCCCTTATTCTACAAGGTTCTATTCTAGAAATTACCGGTTATTGGGAAAGAGCAGAAAAAATATACCTTCAAGCCTATTCTTCCCTAAATGAGGGCTATTCCGGCGAATTAATCCCCATTCTATTTAATAATATAGGTCGGACGCAACTTTTCAAAGGGGATTATTCGGCAGCCATGATTTCTCAAAAAAAGGCCCTTGCATACGCACAAAAAAATAATTTCCCTTCCCTTGTCCCACCAACCTTAGCCTTTTTGGGCAATGTTTATTTTAGAATGGGAAAATATGACGAGGCAAATTATTACTTTACCGAAAGCTTGAAGCTCGCCTCTCCGAAGGATAAAAATTATCCAACCACGCAGGTTTATGCAAAAATTGCTCTCACGCAGATGAATTTAGGTAAAAATGATCTTGCGTTAGAGACTTTAAACAAACAATTAATGCATTGCATTGAGGACAACGATAAACTTGGTTTGGCAACCATTTATATTTATAAAGGCCTGGTGCACCTCGAAAAAGATGAAATTGAAGCAGCAAAAATAAATTTTAATGAAGGGATTGAACTGGCAAATCAAACGGGCAACAAGCATTTACAAGCTATTGCCCTCGGAAATGTTGGCCTGATTTATGAAAAAGAAGGAGATTTTGACCGCGCGATGGCGCAATATGAAAAAGACCTGGATTTATGCAAGGAACTAGACGACAAACAAGGCACCTCTATTGTATTATGCCTTATTGGTCAGTTACTTAATCTTAAAGGTGAGTTTATGGAAGCTATAAATCACTTACAAAAAGCGTTAACTATTAGCGAAATGCTAGGTTTCCAAAAAGGAATGGCAAAAGCGTTAAATACCTTGGGCGATGTTTATTATTTCAAAAATGAATATGAGCGTTCTATCCATTTTTACGAGCGGGCAATAACGCTGACAAGAAGAATAAATAATAAACTGGTTTTAGGCTATAGTCTCTTTGAACTGGCTATCGTCTTATTGGTTGACGGGCAATATGACAAAGTCAAAGCGCTATTAACAGAGGCTTCCGACCTTGCAAACGAATTATCCAACGACGCTTTCAAGTTCGATGTTAGACTATTGGAAGCAAAATATACCCGGGCAAACGGAGAAAAAATCCAAGCCGCTGAAATCCTCGTTCAAATGGAAAATATGCCGTGCACCCAAGAACAAGAAGCAGAAAGATTTTTTGAATGGGTTATGTTGTTTCCCCATGAAGCAACCCTGCGAGAAAATGCTAAAAATAAATACCATTCTTTGCTGGATATGACGCCAAAGTATATTTATAAAGAACGGCTAAGAATTTTAAACACTTATATAAACTAATTTATAGAGAGTCAACAAAACCAAGTAAGGATAATTCCCTTTCCTTGTTTGCAAAAAACTGAATGCCCAACGGTAAACCCTCCTCTGTAGGCTGAACGGGGATAGAAATAGCGGGAATACCCGTTAAATTTGCATGAACAGTGAAAATATCGGCCAAATACATAGCAATGGGATCATCCAGACTTTCTCCAATAGGCCATGCAGGCCCAGGTGCGGTGGGCATTAAAATAAAATCATACTGATTAAAAATCTCCTCTGTTTTTTCAATAATTAATCTTCTAACTCGCTGAGCTTTACCATAAAAAGCGTCGTAATACCCCGAACTTAAAACAAATGTTCCCAATAATATACGGCGTTTAACCTCTCTGCCAAAGCCTTCAGTTCTTGATAGTTTATAGGTTTCCTCTAAATTAGTGGCATTGGGACTTCTATACCCGAATCGAATACCATCATATCTAGATAAATTCGAAGAGGCTTCCGCCGTTGTCAAAACATAATACGCAGGAATCATAAAATCTAAATATTCAAAGTCAACGCCTTCGACGGAATGACCTTTACTTTTTAAATTTTCAATCATACTTTCACACCTATCCCGAACCGTTTTGTCTAAACTGGGATGTTCCAAGGCGGCTTTAAAGTACGCTATTTTTGCCTTTTTGGGTGCCGTAAGATGGTTTTCATACTTTTCAGGTATTGATGTCAACGCTGTACTATCATATTCGTCGGGACCGGCAATAATAGAAAGTGTCCTTGCAATATCCTTTATATTATGAGCGAAAATACCAATTTGGTCAAATGACGATCCATAAGCCAGCAAACCATGTCGGGAAATTCTACCATACGTTGGCTTAAAGCCATTTATACCACAAAATGCAGCAGGCTGCCTGACAGACCCACCCGTGTCAGATCCTAATGCAACTAAACACGTGTCTGTTTGTACAGAAACAGCCGCGCCACCTGACGATCCTCCCGGCACTAAATTTGTATTAACCGCATTTCTAACCACGCCGTAAAAAGAAGTTTCATTGGTCGAACCCATGGCAAATTCATCGCAATTTGTGCTGCCAATGAGTATCGCGTCCTCAACCAACAATCTGTCAACTGCCGTAGATGAGTATAAAGATTTGAACCCACTAAGAATTTTTGACCCAGCGGTAACCGTATGATCTTTATAACATATAACGTCCTTTATGGAGACCACCATCCCGAAAAGTGAACCAACGCTCGTTTTATCTCTATCAAAAGCCGCTTGAAGTTCCTTAGCCCGGGTCAGTGATTCCTCTGCCCAAACTTCAACATACATATTTAGCTGTTTATTTTTTTCAATTTGTTCGAGATAATTTTCGACCAATTGAGGTAGTGTTAACTCGCCCGAGTGCAAGGCCTCCTTTATTTCTTCAAAACTTCGCAGCATAACAAAAACTTTGTTCAAAAGTAAAATTCAATTTAAAGAACCAAATCTACGGCATTACTGTTAAGAAAACCAAAATGAGTTCATGCAAATATTGATTTTATCAGGATCTTCCAGGAAAAACAGCAATTCATTGCTGGTTGCCAACTATCTAACCAAACAAAATAGCCATTCTTCAGATATACATTTTTCTGTGGTTGACTTAGCAGAAGAACAAATCCCAAACGTAGGACGAGGTAGTATAGACCCTGAAAATTTGTCCGATTTCCAAAAAAACCTCATAGAAAAATGGCATAATGCTGCATTAGTTATCATTACCGCACCAGAATATAATTGGTCAACCAATGCAGAATTGATAAATTTGGCGCACCAGTTAGGCACTAAAAATCACGCTTATCTATTCAATAATAAAGTATTTGCCTTTGTTGGAGTTTCTACGGGTAGAGGTGGCAGACAATCGGCATTGGAACAAATGATGATTTTTAATAAAATTATAAGTTTCACAAATAATCAAAGTATTGTTTGTCCTAAATTATGGGAATCGCATGAAACACACTTAAATATTAATAAGGAATCCTTACAGTCAGAGAACCAAATATATGCTGATAGTGCCCAAAACTTTATGGATTATGCCATTACCATGACAAAAAGATGGCAGGCGGTTTAAAAGGGCTTGATAAACCTGAGTATATCCTAAACGTAGGTTATTCTTCTCCTGGATTTTCTAATTCTGATAAACTCAAGCCAGTTATTTCAGACACTTTATTTAGTTCCATACCGCTTAAAACTAATTTTTTTGCCATATCTAAAATTCCTTCTTGTCTCCCTTCTTGTCTCCCTTTTATTTCACCATCGCTATAAGCTGTTGTTATTACATTATGTGTAACACGAAAATCCTTTAAATTTCCTTCGTAAGCATCCATCTCGCCTGGCTTAAACTTGGCAAGCTCTGCTTTTTCAAAGGCCTTTTCAAAAACTTCCGTTTTAAAAATCGAAGGAATTTCTTCAAAATTTTCTAAATTTTTGATGAAATATAACCACTTGTCTAACTGGGTTATTAGCTCAGATTCCTTCTTTATAAAATGAGGCAATTCTATGTAAATGTAGGTAAGCTTTTCATAAAATACCTTCCCATTCTGATTTTTTAACTTAATTTCATGAACTACCTCCTCAACATTTTCCTTTTTATTGTCAAAAGAAAAATCTAAAATACCAATACAAAAAACCGCTTTTAAATTAAAGTCCCAAATACCCTTTTCTGCTTGTTCCATTATTGGGAAAGTAGAATAATAAACAGTCCTCTCCTTGAAAAAATTTTCTTTTGCTTTTTGTAATTCTACAATAAATCTTTCCCCTTTTTGGTTCATGCAATAAACATCAAAAATAGCTCGCCGCTCTAATTCCGTTCGGGGTAGATTTTCTGAATTTCTAAGCGTTAAGCTTGAAATCTTATTTTCTTCAGGTAATAAAGTATTCAAAAAATCCATCAGTAAGAACTTACTTCCTTCTTCCCCAAATATTTTCTTAAACCCAAAATCCGTAAACGGATTAACATACTTTGAAATCATTTTATCTGTTTAACATAGTAATATACATCAATTACGCCAAAGCATTCATAATAAATGGCTATTGGCTAGCCCAATTTGCTCTATCTAAACTTCTAAAATGAATGGCCTCTGCCAGGTGCTCCAAACCAATTTTTTCATCACCTGATAAATCTGCTAAAGTTCTGGCCACTTTTAATATTCGATCATAAGCCCTTGCCGATAACTGGAGTTTTTCCATCGCTTTTTTGACCAGTAAATTTCCCGCACTATCTAAAACACAAATATTTCTCACCTGATTAGCTGGCATTTGCGAATTATTATGTATTTCGGGCGTAGAGACATATCTAAGCTGCTGAATTTCCCTGGCTCTAATAACTCTTTCGCGAATCATTTCACTTGTTTCCGCCTGAGATTTGGTAACAGCTAACTCATCATAAGATACGGGAGTAACTTCAACATGTAAATCAATCCTATCCATTAATGGGCCTGAAATCTTATTCAAATATTTTTTTACTGCTCCGGCACCACAAACACATTCCTTTTCGGGGTGATTATAAAATCCGCACGGGCAGGGATTCATAGAAGCAATGAGCATAAACCCGGCGGGATATTCTACCGTTATTTTAGCGCGTGATATGGTAACCATATTTTCTTCCATGGGTTGCCTAAGCACTTCCAGGACACTTCTGCGAAATTCTGGTAGTTCATCTAAGAAAAGTACACCATTGTGAGACAAGGAAATTTCCCCTGGCTTCGGATTTGAGGTGCCTCCAGTCATTGCTGTATCACTGATAGTATGGTGTGGCGATCGGAATGGACGGGTATGTACCAGGGCTGTTTCAGGGGATAAAATACCAGCTACGGAATGAATTTTTGTCGTCTCCAAAGCTTCTGCCAGCGTTAGAGGTGGCAAAATGGTTGGTAACCGCCTCGCCAACATAGTTTTTCCCGCACCCGGAGGGCCAATGAGAATGGCATTATGCCCACCAGCCGCAGCTATTTCAAGGGCTCGCTTTATGTGACTTTGACCTTTTACATCAGAAAAATCAACATTATGTGTTGTTTGATTTCTAAAAAAATCATCCCGAGTATCTACTTGGGTAGATTTGATATCTAATTCACCTCTTAAATAAGCCACTATTTCGGTTAGATTTTTCACCCCTATCACCTCCAGATTATTAACAATACCCGCTTCTCTGGCATTGGCAAAAGGCAAAATTAATCCGTGAAAATGCTCCTTCCTTGCCTGTATAGCTATGGGAAGAGCCCCTCTCAAAGGTTGCAAAGTACCATCTAATGATAATTCACCCATAACTAAAAAACGATCAAGTTTTTCCAAAGGTATCTGACCAGAAGAAGCCAAAATGCCAAGGGCTATGGGGAGGTCATAAGATGAACCCTCTTTTCTTAAATCTGCAGGCGCCAGATTTACAATAGTTTTAACACGAGGCATTTTTAGACCTGCATTGATAATAGCTGCTTCAATTCGCTGAAAACCCTCCCTTACTGCGTTGTCAGGTAACCCAACCATATTATAATAGTTCGTTCCAGCTACTGGCTGTCCTCCACTATTTACCTCCACAGTGATTGTCTTTGCACCAACACCCTGAACGGCACTGGCAAATGTTTTTACCAACATATTTCACACATATTTCTAAGTAAAAAATGAAAGGTAAGCCATTAAAGCCTCTCGAAACAATAAAAACGCAATGAATAGTTTGAAAATAAATGCTAAAAATATTTAAATAAATATTTGACATTCAATTATTTAAAAAGAAATCATGCTACTTAACGAGGTCAGAAAGAAGGACTTTTTGTCCACTAAAAGGCCTATCCTTCTAAATGTATTTCAAGAAGGGAACTAAAAGTGAGGACATCTTCACCAAACAATGACATCTGCTGTTCAAAAAATGTAGCCATATTGCCGTCTCTATATTGCAGAAAAGTTTCCCAACTTTCACATTTAAATTGCAATGCATAGGTTTGTGCATCTACATTTTCTTCTCCTAAAAGAGCGCAAAATCTAAAACTGGAAAATAAACCCAATGACATGATAGAAGGAATATTTTTCTCTAAAACCCAACTTTTCCAAGCGTCGAAAACAGTATTTTCGACTCTATAAGTAATATTATATAAGTACATTTATTAGATATTAGGTTTTCGCTTACCCGGTGCTACCGGATTACTGAAGCGCGGTCTTGATTTATTTTTATTGGCATTTTGAGGATAATTTGACCTGTTTCGACCATAATCGTTACTTCCATAAGATTTCCCCATTGGACGTCTTCTTGCGTTTGAATTATTTGAAGGTTGACCAAAGGTATCAATGGAAGAGCCGTCCTCAACATAAAGTGTACCCTTAGAAATAGTCGCTAAATCATTTTTTATGGATTCGTCACTCACATAATTCTCCCTATTCCACGTTTTGTAAGCCAATTTCATGTAAGAAGCAATCGTATTTATCATCCCAACTTTTTTAGGACCTTCAGGCATTTCTTTTGCCTTCTTTATGAGCAACTGAATATGATGTCCATAATGCCTGTAGTTATTTTCAATCACAGGATAAGCCACTTCTTCCGGATTTTCCCTTTTATCTTCATCTGAAAATACCACACCATCCGGAGGCGTTATCTTAAGTTTAAAACCAGAAATACGATAAGCATGTTTCCATAGTTTACTTCTAAAATCCTCCACATTTCTACACTGAGGATTAATGACAATCATAAGATCTATAATTTTATCAACATATTTCCTCTGTTTGTCCAAATCCTCTATTTCCGCCACGTGGGCTAACATTTTTTGAATATTCCTTCCATATTCAGCAATGTTTATATCTACTCTTTGAGAATTATATTCGATTTCCGGTAAATTCACTTTATTCATTTTGCTGAATTGCAGCGGTTAAACAATAATAAATACTACAAATGTACGTAGTATAAAGTTTTCTTCCTGATTAGTTATCGAATTATTTGCAATTTTTTAAATCCACGGATATTTTTTCCTTCAAATTTTAATAAATAACTACCCGTTGGGAAATTATTTACCGGAATATTTACCGTTTCATCCTTTTTCAGCCCTTTAGAAAAAATCCACTGCTGAAGTGATTTTCCATCCGCGTTCCAAAGACTTAGGATGACCTCCCCTTTTACATCTTCATTGGCTATTACCGTACAAAAGTCATTGACCGGATTAGGAAAAACATCAAACCTTTCGAGTCCCATTTCTTTATCGAATGAAAATACAGAGGTACTGGCAATACTTTTAATGTGACCAATTTGCAAATCATCTTTACGATATTTGCCAACGGCATCGTCCTCCCAATTTATGATAAGTGGGTAAACCTTGTTTTCAGATTTTCTCCAAAGCTTTATGCGAATATTTTCATTTTCAAAAAAACCATTTCTTCCCGAGCTATTCTGGCTATTTCCCCATGCAATGATTGCCAGATTTCCTGTATCTACCTTCGAGGCACCGAAAAGCAAGGTGTCATTTGCAAAAAGCCCTATTTCGTCCCCCTTTTTTAAATATTGAGAAGAATACCTAATTGCTATGGTACTATTATTTCCCGTATTGATAATATTTCTTAGCTTGTAGTACTCTAAGGTATCAAGCAATGGATTGTGCTGAGTAACGGGAGGCATCATACCTGAAACATAATCATCTGGGTAAGTAAAGAGCACTTCCTTTTTTGCTTGAATAAAATATCCTTGTCCAGGATTTAATTGGCGCAAATGATTAATAGCTAATTCAGGAATAAAAACCTTTCCCTCATTATCCTTTATCAATTTAATTTCATTGATTATTGGCTTCAAAACTTCTGTGACCGGTCTGGATAAAAAACTGTAAAAAGGAATTATTTGAGATCCCTTTTTAATAAAAATAGGGTAAAATGATGGTTTAACGACAGAACCTTGTAACGTTAGATTACCCGCTGTTTCAGCAAATAGTTTGTATCCTTTTCTAATATCAAAATCAGGATAAATTGGATTCTTTTTCTCTACAAAATAAGTATTCCCCTCCTCATTTTCAATAGATTTGACGAAGGAAAATTTAGACCAATCTACTAAAAAATCAAAAGCCTTCAATTCAGGTATAACATAGCTTGAAATAGTATTCCAACCAGGATTTAAATAAATATTAATTTTAGCGGGAGTGAGGGTAAACATAGATTCCACAGCACTTACACCGCCTGGCAAAAATGAATTTGTTGCTGTTACCACACCAAAAGTACCAACAGGTGCAAATTGACACAGCACATCAATATCTTGCGTACTATTTATAGGCCTAATCTTAAATCTAAGGGGTGAACCCGCTACATAACCTTCCGTTTCAGGGGTGCCGGGGTTATCGCCGTATATATTAATTACCGTGTTTTCATCGCGCCAAACAGCGTAACCAGCACAGGTTAACTGACTGCCCGTTTCAACAAACAAACCAATTAAATCTCCTGGAACTATTTTAACATTGGAGCCAAAATTAAAAGATGAATTTTTATAAATCAGTACTTGATGAATGGCATTTGTCGGTTTTACTTTCCAGTTTTCTGGTAAATTAACCTGTTTCGAATCTTGAATAACCTCTAGTGAATCCGTTTGATTATTACCCTTCCAAACAATAACCCCTTTACGATGTAAATAACTACTATTTAATTCAAAAGAAATTTTCAAGGTGTTTTCCCTCAGCATATAACTTGAATCACTTAGCGGTTGCGGTCCAGATACCCAGTCTGGCTTGGACTTCAATTGCCAGGGAATATTACTTTGTAACTTTAATAAAAATTGGCTGGCTGTATCAGGAATAGATATCATTCGAGTGGTCAATTTTAGCATTGGAGAGCCAGCATCCTGAAAAATCATAATGGTTACCTCCAACGTTTCATCTATTGATCTAATAACCAGGTTACCCTTTCGACTAATACCATTGAAATTGAATTCGTTAGAAACCATCAAGCTGTCATTTCCAACCCCTGCAGATTTATCAACATTAATCCAGGTAGGTTTAGCAACCACCTTCCAATTAACATTACCTTGAGTATAAATAAATTTACTGGCAATGGCAGCTGGAAAAAAAAGCGAATCAGAACTAACTAAAAATGTACCCCTTTTCGGAGCTTGTTTAATCAAAATTAACTTACTCAAAGTATCTCCGCTGGCAGCGTAAATCCGGATGGTATCAATTCTGGCTTCTTTCTGCGTATTTTCTAACAAAGAAATACTTAATCTATCGTTTTCCAATCCTAATGGATTATTTACCTGAATCCAAAAAGCATTCGATTTTGCGCGCCAGTAAATATTTGATTTTACTGCGATAAGTTTATTTTGAGCATTTTCCGATACCTCATATTCTAAGGTATCAACTGCTAAAGAAGGCTTCGCTGGATCTTGAGAAAGAAAAATGGCCTTCGTTTTAACAGAACCTCGTAAAGTATAAGTATAGTTAAATTGTCTTCTAACACCTGTATTATTGCTAACAAACAAAGAAACATTTAAACCATTTGGCGTGGCAGCCCAGCTCGGATAAGTCGTAGATACCCAGGAAGGCCTTTTTGTAACATCCCACCCTGTGGATGCTCTGACATTTGCTCTTAAAGTTGTATAAGTGCTCTTTAAAAATGCGGTATCCGGCGTTAAAAACATACTATCTCTGTTCTTTTTTATATTAATTCCGTAATCCTCAACCTCTAAGACCTCCGGAGATATTTCGCAGACATTATTATCAGATTTATCGGTAGTTAACATTATACGCAGGCGAGTTAATCCTATAGGCACATCTTGTGGAATAATAATATTTTTAAATACCCCTGTAACTGAGGTGAATTTTGGAATAACTGCGTTATAAACCTGCTCTAAAGTATCATTAAAGTCTTTATCTCCATTAAAATCAATGAACATCTGCCAGCGATATAAATCTGTTTTGGAAAGAGAATTATGTTTACTTGCAAATTTGAAATAATGAATTCTGCCTTCTTCCACGTTACCAATGACATCCATTTTATTGGCATATCCAAGATTCTGCCCGGAGGTAAAGGATTTATCGCTGATGGTTACTGACTCAATCCAATCTGATTTTCCCGCTCCGTAAGAAAAACAATAAGGGTCATCACACCCTTCCGTTTTAAAATTAATTTCCGTTGACAGCGGGCTTTTTATATTGGCGCAAATGGCACTAATCTGTACACCAAAAGTACTACAAGGATGCAAATTTGAGATATCAAAAGAAGTTCCCTGTATTGAATCTACCGTTGTCCATACTGAATCTTTTAGATTTTTATACCTTATTTGATAAAAATTTGTGCCTCTGATTGGATTCCAGGCAATTTTTGCCCAGGTGTAATCTTTACTCGTAATTCTTAATCCGGTAGGAGCAGTGCACTCAGACAGAGGAATGGCATTTTGACTCACAGAAAGATTAAAAGTATTGGTACCCGTTGCAGAAATACTAAAATTTGCAGCACGCGGAAAAAACGTAATATTTGAATCACAATTAAAGGTGAGATCCATATTTCCAAAAGATCTATTGGTAGGGAATTTTAACCAGGAAGGATTATTATTAACATTCCAAACGGTATTTGAAGTAATTTTAATGGTATTGGAACCACCTTCCTTTTCAAAAGAAAAATCGAGTGGTTTTACCTCTAACATTGGAATGATTTTGAGTCCTTTCACCTCTTTTTTATTCGAAAAGGCTCCTGATGTTCTAACCTCCTGTTCCGATGACCCACAATTTTCTTCGTAAAATAACTCCACATAATAATCGCCTGTGGCTAAACTAATACCACCACTTGAGATGATCTGGTTAGCTGAAAATGATTTATTTGGAATTAAGGTCTCCGTTGGGTCTAAGGTGACCTTCGTCATTAATTGCCCTCCTACTTTAAACAGTTTTAAAACAATACATCCGTTAAAATCAGCATTTCCTATATTGGTAAAATTAGCTCTAACAGAAAAACCGTCATCACTAATGATTGGAACAGGATCTATATTTATATCGGAAGCCATAGCTAAAACAGGCGCTGGAACAACCACAACGCCTCCACCTCCACCTCCGCCCGTGGACCCGCCTCCACCAGTGGAACCACCTCCGGTAGACCCGCCACCACCTTTAGCACAGGCAAGGGTAGGATAAATAGCATTTAAAGCTGCCACATCACCTCCACTCAGCCCACCTCTTTGACCAATAGACGTACCTGAAGCAGCAGGGGGCGTTCTCACACTAATAGTGGGCAAGCCATTTGAAGAAAAGGCAAAAGCGCCATAATGCATAATGGATCCATAGTCATAAGCACCTGATTCAGTTCCCCAACCACCATATTTATCAAAATTACTACCGTATCCCGATTGAATATTTGCTGTATTTATGGTGACGTAAGTATCTCTATCATTCCTTGATTGCTCATGCCACATACCTGCTGCATGACATATTTCGTGAACGGCCGCACCAAATCCGCAAGCACTATGCACATTTATGGCTTGAGCACCACCAATTTGACCTACATAAGACCAACAGGCATAATCAGTATCTTGAAAAACAAGGTAATTCGATTGAGTTGTTCTCGGAACTAAACAAATATTAGTACTTGCATTTACATGATCTATGGCGCTATTTATTATACCGGCACTTGCCAATCCTGGTGGAATCGTATAATAAATGATACCCCCAGTCCAGGCCCAGGAAGAAAAAGGAATAATTCCACCCTTCTCCAGTCGTCGAAGAATGTACTCTTCCTCTGAAAATAGTACAATATCTTCACCTACAAATACCTTTCCATCTCTGATATTGACAGTTAATTCAGAAGGCGTATCTCTACCATCAAATAAAATTTTTGCTTTTTCAAACCTTCCTCTGGTATTTTGAGCATTTACCATGCTTACCATAGTCAAAAAAAAGCATAAACTTAAAGCAAGGCATAAAATATTTGTTTTCATAAGAGAGTGGTTGGTATGATTCAATTAAGATCCTAAAGGTATATGTCTTTTACCTAAAAATTTGTACTCATCTAAATTTAACAATTTATATTAATTATTTAAGGTAAAAGAAAAGATAACTCATTTTTGAAGAACCGAGGAGTTTAATAATCCTGTTATCTTTGTTTTCTAATTATAGTGTCAATGAATCTACCATTTAAAATAGCCCTTCGATATTTACTGGCAAAAAAATCGACCCAGGTAATACAGCTTATTACTGGAATTTCCATTTTGGGACTGACGGTAGGTACGGCTGCTTTGGTATTGGTTCTTTCCGTTTTCAATGGGTTTGAGGATCTTATAATGGGTATGTATGTAAAATTTAATCCTGATATTAAAATTACTCCAGTCTCTGGAAAATTTTTTAATGCTGACGCTTCACTGGTTTATAAAATATCAAAAATACAAGGGGTAGAAGCTATTTCAGGTACGTTAGAAGAAATTGCCTTTTTTACCTACAAGGATAAACAAGATTTTGGCATGGTAAAAGGGGTTGACACCCTGTTTAGCGCTGTATCTAATATTGACTCATGCATTAAAGAAGGTGTTTATTTACCCAATCGTTCCTTATCATTTAACGCGCTCATCGGACTAGGCATAAGAAATAAACTGGGCATTGATTTAGAAGATCCTTTTGCGTCACTCACTGTATATATGCCTAAAAACAAGGAAAATACACCTTTTGAAAATCCCTTCCGAAGTAGGAACCTTCAACCTGTTGGTACTTTTATGATTCAACAAGAGTATGATAATCAATATATTATAACTACTCTTAATGTTGCAAGAGAACTTATGGGAAACGCTAACCTCCTTTCTGCATGGGAAATAAAGGTGCCACAGAACTACCCGGTAAAGAAGGTCGTTGCTGACATACAATCTATTGTAAAAGACAAATTTTATGTAAAGGATTATTATGCACAGGAGGAAGGATTTATTAAATTGATGCGGCTTGAAAAATGGCTCAGTTTCGCCATTGTAGGATTTATGCTCCTTCTCGTTGCATTTAATCTGATTGGCGCCTTATGGATGATTGTTTTAGACAAGAAAAGGGACATCTCTATTCTTAAATCTATTGGTTCCACAGATGTGGATATTCGAAATCTATTTTTATACGAAGGCCTGTTTTTAACGGGTATTGGCTTAATTTCAGGTGTTTTTCTTGCTTTATTTATCTTTTTTTTACAAAAAAACTTTCATCTGGTAGCTATTCCTGGATCCTTCGTGGTCGATTCATATCCAATTAGTCTTCGCTGGGAAGATTTCATTACGGTAGCCATTACCGTTTTATTTATTGGTTTGCTCGCCTCCATTCCCGCTGCTTTGAGAGCCATGCGCATTTCTACCCACGAAAAAATAATATAATTTACCCATCTCGTAAACTTATCATTTAGGTATTAAAAAGCCTCCCCCAAATATAGAAATATTCAAAGGAGGCTTTTTAAAAGTTTATGACTTTAAAAATAAAAGATTAATATCCTGTATTTTGCGTAATCAGACCAGCTGAAGTTTGAACTTCTCTCAAAGGAATTGGCCAACGAGATCTAAAATCTTCGGTTAGTCCTGTTGCATTCCAACGACCTGTTCTTCTTAAATCTAGCCATCTTAAACCTTCGTGAGCAAATTCCACTCTACGTTCTTTCAAAATAGCATTAACTAAACCAGCAGTTGTGGTTTCTGCAGCATCACTTAAACCGGCACGCTTACGAATTACATTTAACTCTGTAAGCGACTCAGCGGTCCTGTTAAGGTTTGCATAAGCTTCCGCGCGAATCAAATGCATTTCAGCTAATCTGATGAGTAAAACATTGTCTATACCGTTTACACGAGTATATTTCATTGTTTTATTGGCTGGTGCAGCACTAACATTTACTACCCTCCTGACATCCCCTGCTTCGTGAGCATCTCTCAAAGAATTAGAAGAAGTAAACTCATTTCTTCCTCCATTTGCGGTTGGGTAATACCAAAATGTAACAGAATTAGTATTATTAATATCAAATTGTAACTCCCAAATTGCCTCTGTTGAGTTCTGACTTAACCAAATATTCTGATAATTGGCAGTGGTAAGAAGAGTATGTCTTTTGGAATTAATTACTTCCGAAGCAGCAGCTTCAGCCAAAGCCCATTCATTACGCACAGCATGAACACGAGCTTTTAAAGCTAGTGCAACATTTTTATTTGCTCTACCATTACCATTGGTAACGGCTAAATTTGCCACAGCGAAATTTATATCCTCTAAGATTAACTTCCAAACCTCTTCCTCAGAAGATCTAGCTTTAGGTGCTGCATCTTCCGCAGAGAGAGTAGGTACAGTATAAATAGGTACACCAAGACCCCCCGCTTTATTGAATCCTGCAGGAGAACCACCAAATAGGGCAACCAGGTTAAAGTAATGGAAGGCACGTAACAATCTCGCTTCTCCAATGGCATTATTGGCGTTAAAACTTGGATCCTTCACCGTAGGAACCGAAGCAATTACATTATTTGCACGATTGACACCAATATAAACCTGATTCCAAAGTCCGCCAATATTAGAGTTATCAGCTAAGACCTGTCGGTTAAAAATTTGAGCATACGTTGGAAAAGTTCCTGTATGATTGATGTTATCAGCATACAAATCAGGTAAAACTTGAAACTGAAGTCCAAAATAATTACTGCTCTGAATAGCGTTATATGCGCCCAATAAAGCCGCATCAACGTCTTGTTTTGTTTTAAAACCAACTGATGCATCTAATGCAGTGTATGGCTCCAATTCCAGGTTATTATCACAAGCCTGGAAAAAACCAAAGGCCGAGATTAAAATGGATATTTTAAATATGTTTTTCATTTCAACATGTTTTCAATCTAAAAAAATAGAATTTAATCACAGGATTATACCTTATTAGAATCCAATGTTCAATCCAACTAACAACGATCTCGATTGTGGGAAAGTTAAGAAATCAGTGCCGGGCGCTGTATTCGTCTCTCCAAACGTACTTACCTCAGGATCGAAACCAGAGTAATTGGTAAAGGTTAACAAGTTTTGACCAGTAACATAAATTCTTGCACTACGCATTTTAACTTTCTCCAATAATTTTGTTGGGAAAGTATAACCAAAAGTAATGTTCTTTAAACGCACATAAGAAGCGTCTTCCACAAAACGATCAGAAACTCTTCTGTTGTTATTTGGGTCTCCGAACACAGCTCTCGGCATGGTCGTATTTGTATTTTCAGGTGTCCAGCGATTTTTAACTGTATTAGCCTGTCCGAATACACTATTCATTCCTTCAGAAAAAGCACGGGTATTGTTGAATACAAAATTACCGATACTATACTGGAAAAAGAAGCTTAAATCAAAACCATAAGCCTGAATAGTGTTTGTAACACCACCATAATAATTAGGATTCGCATCACCTAGTATTTCTTGATCGTCACTGGTAATAACTCCGTCATTATTTATGTCCTTGAACTGGATATCACCAGGTCTGGTAAGGGTTGATTGATAAACCGCTGTTGAACGTCCTGTCAATTCCTTTGCCTTAGCATTCAACGCATCAATCTCTGCCTGTGTTTGGAAAATACCAACCGTTCTGTAACCTCTGAAGGATCCTAGTGCTTCACCCTCAGCTACCCAACTGGCAAAACCAGCTGCGAATGGCGTTCCTGCTAATTTAAGAATTTCATTATCGAAAAATGAAATATTAAAGTTCGTTGTCCAAAGTATATTTTTAGTTTCGACATTAGTTGTTGTTAAACCTATATCAATACCTTTATTGCGAATAGAACCAATATTTTCCTGAATACCAGTGAAACCTGAAGCACCAACTAAAGGTCTGTTAAGCAACAATTGGTTAGTTGTTCCCTGATAAGCATCAACGGTTAATTCCAGTTTGCTCTCAAATAAAGCAATTTCTAGGCCTAAGTCAAAATCTTCGCGTTCTTCCCAGGTAAGATTAGGATTCCCTAACTGAGTAGGCGCTAAACCAGCTCTTTGCAAATAATTTGAACCTGGAGCAATTAAAGCACGGGATGCAAAGTTGGCAATATCCTGATTACCTCTTCTACCCCAACTTGCCTTTAACTTAACCTCAGATAATACCTTAGATTTTGGAAAGAACGACTCTTCAGAAAGTCTCCATGCTGCTGAAGCAGAAGGGAATACACCCCAACGATTATTTGCACCGAAACGGGAAGAACCATCGGCACGGATACTACCAGAAATAAAGTATTTTCCAGCCCAGTTCATATTCAACCTGGAGAAATAACTATTAAGTCCCCACGCTGATTTTGAAGAAGTTACGTTCTTTTTTACAGAAGCTGCATTTAACTCGCGGATAGTTTTTCCAGGGTAATTCTCACCCTCACCATACATTGATTCGAACTGGCTTGTTTGAACAGAGTTTCCTACCAAAGCATCAAAGTTTAGTTTTCCAAAAGCCTTTCTGTAAGAAAAGTAATTTTCGTTAACCAAATTCAAATCCGATGAAAAACCTTGCTGACCACGTCCATTTACACCTGCTGCCTGAATATGACTTGCCGGTGTAAAACGATCATCGCGTAAATTAAGATAATCAACGCTGAAGGAACTTCTAAAAGTCAATCCTTCTAAAATCGTTAATTCACCAAATATGTTAGACAATAAACGGTTGGTATAAACATCATAAGTAGGCTCAACCGCATTGGCTACCGGATTTTCAATACTTGCGTTAGCGTCACGACCATACGTTCCATCAGCATTCAACACAGGAATATGTGAACCCAACAATAATGCAGTACTCAATACACCGTAAATATTATTATCATTCTGAATACGTGTGTTATGAGAACGGCTAAATCCTGTACTTACACCAATCTTGAATTTGTCGGTAACTAAGTTGTCTAAATTCATACGGAAGCTGTAACGATCAAATGATGAACCTTTTACAACACCTCCCTGATCGAAAACAGAGCCAGAAACAAAGAATTTTGTTCTATCTGTTCCCCCTGAAACGTTTAAATCAGTTTGAGAAATAGGTGCAGATTGAAATATTTCATCGAACCAGTTCGTCGTTGGATAAGTACTTGGATCTGCATCCAGATTTCTTAATCCTAATTGACTTGGTTTAATGGTTGCACCGTATCTCGCTTTAACACCTTCTTGTAAAAGAGCCACATACTCAGGACCTGTTAAAGGATCTATGGTTTTCCATACTTCCTGGGTTCCACGATATGTGTTTAACGAAATTTGTGTTTTCTGTTGCTTTCCTCTCTTCGTTGTAATGATTACAACGCCATTACTGGCTCTTGAACCATAAATACTTGCTGCTGCGGCATCTTTTAAAACGTCAATAGATTCAATATCCGCAGGATTCAAATCAGCTAACGCGTTAGTTTGTTGTCCACCCACACCTATTTGAGAGTAGTTACCCGTATTAATTGGAATACCGTCCACAACATACAACGGTTGGTTACCCGCTGAAATGGAAGACGGTCCCCTCACTCTGATAGATACAGAAGCACCCGGCGTTCCTGAAGCGGAAGTAACCTGTACACCAGGAGCCTGACCTTGTAGCGCCTGATCCACACCGGTTACCGGAAGTCGGGCAATGGTTTCCGAAGTAATTTTACTCACAGAGCCCGTTAATTCCTTCTTGCTTTGGGTTCCGTAACCTACAATAACGATATCTGTCAAATCAATAGCTTCCTGTTCGAGCATCACATTGTAAGTGTTACTCGCCCCAATAGCAATTTCCTTTGAAGCATAACCTGTGTAACTGATTACCAAGGTGGTGCCATTAGCTGGAATAGAAAAGGAAAATGCCCCAGACACGTCACTTATCGTTCCCGTCGAAGTCCCCTTTACCAATACGGAAGCACCTATGAGTGGTTCCTTCTTGTCATCTGTAATTGTGCCGGAAATGGTTCGTTGAGCGATCAACGAGGCCATTGTCCCAAACCACAAAAACAAAACTAGTACTTGTTTTTTCATTTGTGAAAATTTAAGTTTAAAAAAAGTATTGCTATTAATCAATTATTAAGTCCTTTTTTGACTTTTTGTTCAATTTAAATGTAATTATATCACTTTTAATATTCTTAGTCGAAAAAACTTGTTTATCTGTCTATATTTGTTTAGCATATTTTTTATTAATTTTTCTCATCTACTTTAATCTTTAGTTAAGAAATTATTTAAAAAATATCAACAAATCCTGGTCAAGTGAAGTATTAAATTTACATTTCTAATTCCCTTTTATGGATAAAATTTATCACGATTTAAATGAATATGCGGCAATGCATTCTTCAAAATCATCCGAACTATTGTACCAACTCGAAAGAGAAACGCACTTGAGGACTTTGGCTCCAGTTATGCTTAGTGGTTCCCTCCAGGGTCAATTTTTAAGGCTTTTAAGTCTTTTGGTTAAACCTGAATTTATCCTGGAAATTGGTACTTTCACAGGCTATGGTTCTCTTTGTCTGGCTGAAGGCCTTACCCAAACAGGTCAACTTCATACCATAGAACCTAATGCGGAAGTACTTTTTATTGCTGAAAAATATTTTAACCTTTCCCCATTTAAACATCAGATTTTTACCCATCTCGGGAAAGCTGAAAATGTAATTCCAAATTTATCCATTCCCTTTTTTGATTTGATTTACCTCGATGGCGGAAAAAGGGATTATGCTATGCACTTCGACCTTATTATAGACAAGGTTAAGCCTGGTGGATTAATTCTCGCTGACAATGTCCTTTGGAGTGGGAAAGTGCTCGATCCTAAAGATGAAGATTCCCAAATCATTCATACCTTTAACACTAAAATTTTAGAAGACTCCAGAGTTGAAAATTTATTGTTACCCATTAGAGATGGATTAATGGTCATACGCAGGACCTAGTATTTTAAAATATATATTATGAAACTAGAGCATATCGGTATCGCCGTGAAAGATCTTCAACAGGCCAATTTGTGTTATGAAAAATTATTGGGTATAGCGCCCTATAAAATGGAATCTGTGACTTCGGAAGGTGTCAACACTTCTTTCTTTCAAACAGGTGATTCTAAACTTGAACTACTGGAGTCCTCCCATTTTCTCAGCCCAATCGCACGATTTATCGATAAAAAAGGGGAAGGCATTCATCATATCGCTTTTGAAGTGCCTGACATTTATTCCGAAATACAACGCCTGAAAAAGGAGGGATTCGAATTTATAAATGAAAATCCTAAGCAAGGTGCCGATAATAAACTGGTTTGCTTTGTCTATCCAAAAAATGCTCATGGCGTGTTAATTGAATTATGTCAAACTATTAAAGACTAATTATGGATGTATTTCAATATGCTATTATTATAATAGGAGGAATTCTGGCAGGTATTATTAATACTTTAGCTGGAAATGGTTCAGCCATTACATTAACCATTTTAAGTGAAATGATGGGACTGCCAGGCAATATTGCTAATGCAACCAATAGAATAGGTATCGTGGGGCAGAGTTTTACCAGTTTTACCGTTTTTCAAAGAAAAGGGTTGGTGGACTTTAGCAGAACCTGGCATTATTTAATCCTCATGATTTTAGGGTCTCTCGGGGGAGTTTGGCTAGCATTAATGATTAGCAATGAGGCTTTTATTGAGGTTTTTAGGTTTTTAATGGTATTCATGCTCATTGTTATTTTAATTAAACCAGAAAGATGGCTGCGAGAAACTGATATCCACCATAAACCCTCCTTATGGATTTCTATTCCCGTTGCTTTGTTGATAGGTTTCTATGGTGGTTTTATTCAAATGGGTATGGGTATTTTCTTCCTCATTATCATGGTACTGGGTGCTAAATTTAGTATCGCCGATGCTAATGTTTTGAAAATTGCTGGCGTAGGTATTTATACTTTTATCGCTTTGGCCATTTTTGCCTTTATGGGAATTGTCGATTGGGAAGCAGGTATCATCATAGCGATTGCACAGACGATTGGCGGATATCTAGGCGCCATATTTGCTTCAAACCATCCAAATGCCAATAAATGGGCGCATCGATTGTTGATTGCTATGGTCATTATATCTATCATACAGTTATTTGACCTTACAAAATGGATTTTCATCTAATTTTTTTAATAGTAATGCAACCTCTCACTAAATTTACAGTCTTTACTAAAAAATTTATTTATGAAAAAAAATTTCATTCTATTAGCCTTAGTCTTCGTTGCACTGGCTTTAAACGCACAGAAAACAGAGAGTTTATTTGGTAAGAGAAATTTCAAATTTACAGGAATCTGGGGTGGAAGAACCATGCATTTCGGCCTGCCCAGTGAAAGACAGTTTTATTTAAGAGGAGGAGAAATAGGCTTTGAATTCGATAAAAATTTTATTCTCGGATGGTCCTGGCAAAAATCTAAAGAACCCATTGTTCCTATAAACAATCAAGCTGCATTTAATTTTAAAAATAGAGGTATTTTTATGAGCTATGTGCCTGGTTCACACAAAGTAATACATCCTCGATTCAACTTTTCAGCAGGAAGTAGTTTAGCAACAACGGTAGATAAAATAAAAGAACGCGGTATAAATTTTTCTCCATCTATAGGAATAGAGGCCAATATACTTTCCTGGTTAAAAGTAGGTGCTGAAGGAGGCTATCGCATTCATAGTGATTTCAGAACCCCTGCCTTACTTCAAAACTCATTATCAGGTTCTTTTTTCCAAATACAAGTAAGATATGGTGCCAGCTGGAATAAGTTTAATAATCGTAATCGCTGGGATTAAAACCTACCTGGATTATCATTTTATCGAATGAAAAGTATCCGATAGTTACTTTTCATTCGATAAATATAAATTACTTTCCTGTAAAATGCTTAAGCATAATTATTTCTTGCGCGATGAGTTTTCTTGTAAATCCCCTTGGTAAATCCTTTTTAGTTAATCCACCTAAATAAGTTCTATCCAATTTTACCACTTCATAACCAAGGTGTTCAAATAATCTTCTAATAATTCTATTCCGACCAACATGAATAGCGATACTAACTTCTTTAAATGACCCTTCGGTTATAAAATGCAATGCATCAACGGGAACGGGCCCATCTTCAAGAACAACCCCTTTTTGTATTTTCTCCACATCTGCTCCTGAAAGAGATTTATCCAGTGTAACTTGATAAACTTTCTTCATTTTATACCCTGGATGGGTCATTTTCAATGCCAAATCACCATCATTGGTTAACAAAAGCAGGCCCGTGGTCTCCCTGTCCAAACGCCCAACAGGAAATACCCTGGTCTTACCTTTGTCGGGAAGAATATCCAGGACCGTTTTTCGTCCTTTTTCGTCTTGCGCTGTAGTGATTACCCCTTTGGGTTTGTTCATTAAATAATATACTCTTTCTTCCTGGGGAAAAACCGATTTACCCTTAAAGCAAACCTTATCCTTGGCTTTAATAAGTAAAAAAGGTTCAATAACTTTCTGATCATTAACAGTTACAAAGCCCTCTTTTACATAATCGGCTGCCTGTCTGCGGGAACAAATACCACAATGGGCAATAAATTTATTCAGGCGCATTCCATCGCCTTCTAACTCTGTATTGCGATTATTATTCATCAACTCCTCCTTATCTGGTTCAGCCTTTCGTCGGGGAGCTACATCAAATTGTTTTTTAGGATTAGTAGGCCTGCCGTAAGGAGGCTTATTCGGCCTAAGTTTAGGTCGTGATTTTCTATCATCAGAATACGCCATATCTATGTATTTGTTTGAATTTTATAATGAATTAGAAGGGAATATCCTCGTCTTCATTCATTTTTGAGGGACGGGTAATAATTTGGGAGAAAGGATTATCAAAGACATCATTTGGAAGACTTCCCATATCAAAATTTTCTAAATTTGAGAACCTTGCAAATTGCTCTGTAAACTTAAGTCTGACCGTATCTGTGGCACCATTTCTATGCTTAGCAATGATGACTTCTGCTACGCCTTTCAGAGGCATTCCATTTTCATCTTCCGTAATTTGGTAATATTCAGGTCTATATATAAACCCAACGATATCAGCATCTTGTTCAATCGATCCAGATTCCCTTAAGTCTGAAAGCTGCGGCCTTTTGGGACCACCTCTACTTTCCACGGCACGACTTAGCTGAGATAGCGCAATGACGGGCACTTTAAGTTCTTTTGCCAAGCCCTTAAGTGCTCTGGAAATAGCACTTACCTCTTGTTCACGATTACCCATTCTATTATTTTCGCTACTACCCTTCATAAGTTGCAAATAATCAATCACAATCAACTGTATATCGTATTGCAATTTCATACGTCGGCACTTAGCTCGGAGTTCAAAAATATCAATACCCGATGTATCATCAAAATAAATGGGTGCATCACCTATTCTTTCTATGGCACCGTGTAAATGCTTCCATTCGTCTTCTGACAATTTCCCTGTTCTCATTTTCGTTAGGGGGATCTCAGCATCCATGGAAATCAATCGTTGAGCTAATTGGACTGCGGACATTTCCAAAGAAAAAAAAGCAACGCCCATTTTAAAATCTACCGCAGCATTTTTTGCAATAGAAAGCACGAAAGAGGTTTTTCCCATACCCGGCCTTGCCGCCAGGATAATTAAATCGGAAGATTGCCAACCATTTGTCAGTCTATCCAAGGCACTAAATCCAGAAGGAATACCACTTAAACCTTCCTCTACGTCCTTTAAGTCTTCAATCTGTTTTAATGCTTTGGCCGCAAGAGAACTCATTGACTCAATGGACCTACTCATATTCTTTTCAGCAATACTAAATAATCCCTTTTCAGCAGTGTCTAATAATTCAAAAACATCTGTGCTATCTTCGTAAGCATCTTTTATAATAATATTGGAAACCCTAATAAGTTCTCTTTGAATAAATTTTTGCGCTACTATTCTTGCATGGAACTCTAAATTGGCAGAAGAAGCTACCTTGTTGGTTAGTTCAACCAGATAATATGCGCCACCAATCGCCTCAAGTTCTCCAGACTTTTTTAACTCCTCTGAAACGGTAAGCATATCAATAGGTTGCGATTTTTCAAAAAGCCGCAACATTGCTTTGAAAATAAGTTTATGAGCATCGAGATAAAAAGAATCTGAGACAAGAATATCTAATACAACATTAATAGCTTCTTTTTCTAACAAAATAGCCCCTAAACTAGCCTCTTCTAAAGGTAAGGCCTGCGGTGGTTTTCTTCCATAAACGAATGTAGATACTTCCTCGTTTCTTTTTTTAGAAGAGGATTTACCTACATTCGTCAATGATAACTTAGGGGCAAAGCCCTTATCTTCTGCCATAATGATATACCGATTTTTACAAAGGTATATTTATTTCCTCATCATTTACAATCCACCTCTCTATATGCATTAATTAATGCTAATTCGCCTTCTTTTCCTGGTTTGGCATTTCCATGCTCCATGCCCATCACGCCACGGAATCCTTTCTTATGGTGTAAATGATTAAATATATGCTTGTAATTAATTTCTCCTGTGGTAGGTTCCTTTCTTCCTGGATTATCCCCAATCTGAATATAGGCAATCTCTTCCCAACATAAATCGATGGTATTAATCAGATTACCCTCATTTCTCTGCATGTGATACACATCATAAAGAATTTTACAAGCCGGACTATTCACCGCTTTGCAAATTTCAAAAGTCTGTGGGGCTGTTCTAAGGAATAAATCAGGATTATCACTTAATGGTTCCAGAACCATCACCAGATTGTGAGGAGCTAAGATATCAGCACCAGCTCTTAAAGCATCAATAACATGGGCCGTCTGAAGACCAATAGGCAATTTACGCTCATAAAAACCAGGCACGACGGTCATCCATTTTGCATTAACACGTTTCGCAATATCCACCGCCCTTTTACAGGTATCAACAAATAATTGTTTGAACTCAGGTTTTCCGGTAGTTAAGGAAATTTTCCAATTATCCCCTCCGTCTATCACAAAAACGCCCATGTGCATACCCAATCTGCTCATAGCCGCAGCTATTCTCTCCTGCTCCTCGATAGGTCGTTTCATCATGCCATTGTCTTCCAGAGACCTGAAACCCTGATCAGCCATAAATTCGAGCTGAGAAACTACATCCTTTCCGGCATGATTTTCAAACATTCCAAAGTGTGGGGCGAAATCACATACAAAGGTGGGCTGATTCAAGGTAGCTGATGGGAACCCCTTTCCAAAAACAGCGTTAGACCCTACTCCTAATGCCGTTCCCAATATCGCAGCATTGCGTATAAAACTTCTTCTTTCCATGATTATTTCTTTCAATGATTTAATTACTACAATATAAGAAAAAAATATTTATTTAAATAAAAAACACCCAAGACGATTAATCTTGAGTGCTATAATTACTCCCAGTTATAAAATTCTTTCTCAACTATATTTAAAAAATTGATTTTCTGTTTCTTGTAAATGTATTAATTAGTTACGCATAAAACAAATAAAGAAAGGATAGTTTCTGCTATTAAAAGCGGTTAAAGGCTATCCATTCAAGGATAACCAATGAAGCTCTTTTTCTTCAATTAGCTGAGAAATGTCATTTAATTCCTTTGATAATTTTTGGATTTTCTCGGGGGTCAGCAGTGGATCATCAAAAGCGTTCGTTATTTGTTTCTTTTTTTCTTCAAGTTTTGAAATTTCTTTTTCGACTTTATTTATTTCTTTACGTTGTTCAAAAGTTATCAATGAAGGCTTTTGAACCACTTCCTTAGACTGTTGGGCGACTACCTTCTCCTCTCTTTTTAAAACTTGTAATTTTTCCTTAGCCAACTGTCGGTATTCAGAATAATCGCCATTGAAGTCAATACATTGTCCGTCTCCTTCCAAGACAAACAAATGATCAACAATTTTATCCATAAAGTACCTGTCATGACTAACCATGATGACACAACCGGGAAATTCCATTAAGAAATCTTCCAGAACATTCAGTGTAAGAATATCCAGGTCATTCGTAGGTTCATCCAGAATTAAAAAATTAGGATTTTTCATTATGATAGAAAGAAGGTACAATCTTCTTTTTTCCCCTCCGCTCAACTGGCTGACATAAACTTGCTGTTGTTTTCGAGAAAACAAAAAGCGTTCTAATAATTGCGTAGCGGATAACTTGAGTCCTTTTTCCAGGGGAATATATTCTGCGATGTCCTGAATAACATCAATCACCCTTTTGTCTTCAACCCATTGCATACCATCCTGGGTATAATAGCCAAAAACGGTGTTTTCCCCTAATATTACTTTACCTGAATCGGGACGAAGATTTGAGGTTAAAAGATTTATAAAGGTAGTTTTTCCTACTCCATTAGGGCCGACGATACCCACGCGTTCCATGGGTTTAAATTTATAGGAAAATCCATCCAGGATAATTTTTTTATCAAATGCCTTACTTACATTATGCAGTTCGAGCACTTTTTTACCCATTCTTTGACCCTTAATATCAATTTGCATTTCGGTTTCCACGCGAACTTTACCAACCTTATCCTTCAGGTCAAAAAATGCATCTACTCTCGATTTAGCTTTAGTGGTTCTGGCCTGCGGACTTCTATTCACCCAAGCTAATTCACGCTGCAGTAATTTTTTATTTTTTTCCCACTCGGCTCCTTCTGTTTCAATACGCAGCGCCTTTTTTTCTAAATAATCAGCATAATTTCCACTATATTTATAGAGTTTACCTAAATCTAGCTCAATAATTTGATTACAGACGCGTTCCAAAAAATACCTATCGTGGGTCACCATTAAAAGAGTGATGTTTCCTTTTTTGAGATAATCCTCCAACCATTCCACCATTTCAAGATCCAGGTGATTGGTAGGTTCATCTAAAATAATAAATTCGGGTTCACTTAAAAGAATACGCGCGAGAGCCACCCTTTTCTTTTGTCCTCCCGAAAGAAGGGAGACTGGTTTTTCAAAGTCAGATAGATTTAACCGAAAGAGAATTTCCTGTACTTTGGCTTCCATGTCCCATGCCTTCAAGGCATCTAAATCTTGCAATGCTAATTGCAATGCCTGCTCGTCATCTGGGTGAAGCATAGCTAACCTATACTTTCGTACGGCACTCAATTGTGGGTCATCACTATCTAATGTAGCCTCTAATAAGTTATGTCTGTCAGAAAACTCAGGTTCTTGTTCTAAAAATGCGGAGCGAATACTTTTATTCATCCAAACCTTAGCATTTTCTCCTTCTACTCCTTCCATTCCTCCAACAACCCTCAACAAAGTGGATTTACCAGAACCATTTTTGGCTATTAGGGCAATTTTCTGACCCTTTGTTACTTGCAAAGAAAGGTTATCAAACAATACTTTTTCACCGTATGTTTTAGTAATATTTTCAAGAGAAAGGTAGTTCACGTGTGTTTTATTTTTTCAAACGGATATAATCATTCAGGATTAAAAGTGATTCCTTCAAATAGATATCCTTCCCAACAGATTCTTTAAACGCTATATTTCGAGTAATTTTAGCGGAGTCAGCATTAATTTCAGCCAGATCAGTTGCCAAATTTTCAACGCTCTTTATTTGGTAATTTTTAAAGGCATCTCTAAATTCCTGCGCTTCTTTTTCCTGATTTTTAAGCAACTGCTTATAGGCATTTAAACTTAGCGGCATAATGGATTGATCCCTTTGTTTTTTTATGCGAAGGGCATTTTTAAGAACCATCTGGAAGGAAGGATCTGATTTAACACGATCTTCACTCTTTTTTCTTAGTAAATCAAGAGATTGTAGCCTTGACTTTTGGGGTTCGTACCCAACAGGGGCAATTTCTGTCCACTCCATGGCATAATCTTCTTCTCTTTCACCTATTTCCAAATAATGATATTGGTCAGGTAAAATAATATCAGGCGTTACCCCCTTCAACTGAGTAGAGCCACCATTAATTCTATAAAACTTTTGCGTTGTTATTTTTACTTCTCCCAAAGGTTTAAATTCTTCGTAACCTCTAAGCCCCATATCCAGATCGAAGAAACGTTGAACGGTCCCTTTACCGTAAGTCGATTTTGTTCCGACAATGATAGCTCTGCCATAGTCTTGCAAAGCTGCGGCAATGATTTCAGAAGCAGACGCACTCATATTATTAACCATGACAATCAGTGCCCCATCATATTGCGTTCTTGAATCAGGATCACGTAAAACATCCGCTTTACTTTCTTTTGATTTTACTTGAACGACAGGACCTGAAGGGATAAAAAATCCGGTCATTTTGACTACATCACTTAATGAACCACCTCCATTATTTCTTAAATCCAGAATAATACCATTTACGTTTTCAGCTTTCAACTTTTCAATTTCCTTTTCTACATCTGGCGCACAAAAACGACCTTTTGGGTCTTCGAAATCAGCATAGAATCTAGGCAAATAGATATACCCATACTTTTCATTTGGAAATTGGTCGTTTTTCAAAAGAAGCGATTTAGCAAAACCTTCTTCCAATTCTATGATATCCCTAACTATTTCAATTTCCTTAATGGTACCGTCAACCTTTTTAACCAATAAACGAACTTTCGTTCCTTTTTTTCCTCTTATTTGCTGAACAACATCATTGATCCCTAGTCCAGAAATATCTTTAAAATCAGCCCCTTCCTGAGCTACTTTTAAAATAATATCATTTTCAAATAATTCTTTTGATTTCCAAACTGGACCACCAACTACAAC
This sequence comes from Saprospiraceae bacterium, assembly GCA_030728245.1. GTDB lineage: Bacteria > Bacteroidota > Bacteroidia > Chitinophagales > Saprospiraceae > BJGN01. Next base: position 48,997 of record JANQZX010000109.1, read on the forward strand.
GGTAGCCACTTTTGTGTAATCACCAACGGTTTGCAGGGTTGCACCGATCCCCTCTAACTTCCCTGTAAATCTGATATCGAAATTTTGCTTTTCAATAGGCTCGAAATAATCGGAATGAGGATCATACAAGTGCGTCAAACTATTTATATAGATACTTAATCTATCAGATCTTTTGGTTTTAAAGAGTCTTTCGTACCACTCGTCATATAATTTCAGCACAGCTTCCCTTGCTTCCTTTTCCAATTCATCGGTACTTTTTGCCTTTATTTCCGCACTCCCCTTGCCCTGTAATTCCAATTTCTCATTTACTCTGGAAATAATCTCATAAACGAGTAATTTTCGCCATACCTCTTTTAATTCTGCATCATTTGCTGGAAAAGGTCTTTTTTCGCTATCTGTTTCAAAAGTGGCATCTCCATTTAGATTAAATGGTTTAGAGAGTAAATCTCTATAAATAAGCTGTGTTTTACCCAGTGACTTATCCAATAAATCGATAGATAGGTCAAAAAAGGTAAAAGTGCCTTCGATAGCTTGATTATCCAGATTTAATCGGTGCTTTTCCAATAACGCAAGGTCTTCCTTGGTTAAAAAACGCTTACCACCGTCAATACTTTCTATATAATAGTTAAATAATTGTTCTGATAATTTGTCGTCCAAAGATTTGGGTCGGAAATGTAATTGTTCAACATAATTGAGCACCGTTTTTACCAACACCGCTTCTTTTCCTTCATTTTGAGATGGTTTCGGTAAAAATGAGGCAATTAATAGAATGCCGGCAAATAGCGAAACAATAATAAGACCTTTCTTTTTCATTCAATATTATTTACTTAAACGTGCGAATATAGCTTTTTAAAGCCGCTTTTTATGAAAGAATGCTTTTAGTAAACGGTTTTTTTTGTAGCTTGTTTCAATATATGACTTTAACTTGTAAAAATCACCTTTTGTTATAGAATTATTACCTCAGAAAGAAGTTATACCCTTGCAGTTGTTGACTAAGAATATTTTATCTCATTTATTAAAATGCGTCAGTAATTGTTCTTTATAACTGGGCCCGACTGGAATTTTTTCTTTCCCTACCTGAAGGGTGTTGCCATCTAAAAAATCAATTTTATTGATTGCGACGATATAAGATTTATGAACGCGTATAAATTGGGATGAGGGCAATTCCAGTTCAAGCGTTTTTAAAGCGCCCAATGACAATATACGACTACCATTTAAATGGAAAGAAATGTATTCACTCAAGCTTTGTATATATAAAATTTCAGATAACTTTAATCTGTGTATTCGATGTTCCGATTTTACTAATATAATTTCCTTATCCTGGCCTTCGTGTTCAACATTAACCATTTCTTTCTTAAACCGGTGACGTTCCAATGCTTTATTTACAGCCAGCGTAAACCGTTCAAAACGTATAGGTTTTAGTAAATAATCAACTACATCGAGGGTGTACCCTTCTAAAGCATGTTCAGGGTAAGCAGTAGTTAAAATAATCAGAGGTTTGTAGGTTAATGATTTAATAAACTGCAAACCGCTCATTTCAGGCATTTGTATATCTAAAAAAATCAAATCAATTTCTTTCGTTTGCATTATTTGCATAGCCTCAAGAGGGTTTCTACATTGGGCAACTATGGTAAAACCTAATCGTTGAACGTAGTTTTCAATGAGCATTCGCCCCAACTCCTCATCATCGACAATAAGACATCGCAAATTCATCATTTTACAATTTTTCAATGATTAAATCTACTGAAAAAATATGGTCTCGTTCTTCAATGTTTAGTTGAAACTGTTCTGGATAGATTAATTCCAGTTGTCGCCTTACGTTAACTAAGCCAATACCCCCTGTATCGTCTGTAGTATGGGATTTATCGGGCAAACTATTTTGGACATTCAAATGCAGGGATTCCCCCAGAAGCTGCAGCTTTATGTTAATCCATCCATTTGCTTTGTCCTCAAATTTACTATGTTTGAAGGCATTTTCCACTAATGGGATGAGAAGCATAGGCGCAATTTCAAGGTGATCAGGAATTTCACCACAATCAAAATTCACATTTAATCCCCGACTGTCTTTTAATAAATTGAGTGATATGAAATGCCTGATATACCCAATTTCTTTTTCCAGCCTTACCTTAGGCGCATTGCATTCGTATAACATGTATCGTAACATATCGGAAAGAACAAGTAGATAGTCAGGTGCTTTATCCGATTTTATAAGCGTTAGTGTATAAATATTATTCAATGCATTGAATAAGAAATGTGGATTCGTCTGACTGCGTAAAAATTTTAACTCAGTTTCCAGTTTTTCAGAGCGCAATTGAACGGATTCCTTTTCTTTTATGGCAAATAAACGGGTTACTTGTAACAAAGTACTAAGAAGAAATGCCATAAATAAAGGAAAACTTCGACCCAGGAAGTACCACCACCTGGTTAATGTACTTATTGTTCTGACCCCACGAAAACGACCTCTTGGATAAAAATATTCCACAAGTTCCTGAACACCATAACTGATAGCCAGAATTAGGATAAAGCCAATAAACAAGTATAAAAAATGCTTTTTCTTAAGGTAAAGCATTGGAAATAGAAACAAGGTATTAAAATATACCAAGATCATTTGCCCCAGTACTATAGTACCCGATTTTGGAATCGTTTCCAGCATATTCTCACCTCCCCCAATCAAAAAGGTTTGTGTAAGAAGTATTCCCAACCAAAGCAATGCTTGAAACAATAATATTTGGAAACGAGGCATATTATATAATTTTATATTCTACAATATTACCACATGTCTATGCTATTTTGTTATTTATTCAACAAAAGCCAGTTTATTATCAGTAAAACATTAAAAAGGATAATTTGTATTGATTGATAAAATATGGGTATTCGTTGAAAATATTTTTTAACCCTGGTTTTTAATCTTTCTTTTGTGGCATAAATAATATTATAATGATTAAGTACAGTTTTCTTATTTTCTTTTCTTTTCTTTTGACCGCAATGACGGCTCAAAACACTACCGTTACTGGTACAGTAATCTCCAACGGTGACGGCTCCTCTCTACCCGGAGCTCATGTTATATTAGTTCCTTCTGCAGGAGGTCCGGAACTTGATAATCTTACCGATGATAAAGGAAAATTTGTGGTTAATAATATCAAACCAGGCGATTATCTACTAACAATAAGTTATTTAGGCTTTACAGATTATAAAAAGCAGCTTCAAATCACAAGACGCGGGCTCGAGCTGGGTGATATTAAATTGGTAGAATCAGCGTACGAACTTGGTCAGGTTCAAGTAGTTGGACAGGCAGCTCAAGCGACAAGTAAAGATGATACGCTCCAATTCAATGCCAGCTCTTTTAAAACAAATCCCGATGCATCTGCGGAAGAGTTGACGCGAAAGGTTCCTGGCATTGTTATAGAAAATGGAAGGATTCAGGCTCAAGGCGAAGATGTAAAAGAGATTTTAGTGGACGGAAAACCATTTTTTGGAAATGACCCCGCTGCGGCGCTAAAAAATCTTCCCGCTGAAGTGATTGATAAAATTCAAATCTTTGACAGACAAAGTGATCAGGATGCTTTCTCTGGCTTTAATAGCGGACAGACCTCAAAGTCGATTAATATCATCACAAGAAAGGATAAAAGAAATGGTGCTTTCGGTCGCTTATTCGGCGGGTACGGAACCGATGAAAGATACCAGGCCGGGGGAGCTGTTAATAGATTTAAAGATGACGTTAGATTTACTATTCTTGGACAATTTAACAATATTAACGAGCAGAATTTTTCAAGCGAAGATCTTTCTGGCGTAAGTCAAGGTGGAGGTCGTGGTTCAAGAGGCGGTAGTTGGGGCGGCGGTGGCTGGGGTGGCGGAAATAATGATTTCGTCGTAGATCAGAAACAGGGAATTGCCAAAACCAATGCTTTTGGTATGAATTACTCCGATACCTGGGGGAAAAAACTGAAGATTTCAGGAAGCTATTTCTTCAACCAGGGCAATATTGTTTCTGAACAAAACCTTAACAGAGAACTCATTAATAATCGCAGTGATTTTTCTCAGTTCTATGAGGAGCACAATGAGGCCACCTCCGGCAATGTAAATCATAGAATGAATATGCGCATAGAATATGAAATAAATAAAAATAATTCGTTAATTATTCAGCCTCGTATGTCTATGCAAGATGCTGATGGAATGCAACTTATTACGGCCGAAAATAATACTCAGTTATTAAAACTGAACGATAGTAAAACAGATTTTTCTACCCTACTTGGAGCTTTAAATTTCTCCAATCAGGTTCTATGGAGACATAAGTTTAAAAAAGCCGGACGAACTTTTTCTGCAGAAGTGAATAATTCCATTAGAAACCAGGACGGGGAGAGTAGTTTATACGCACTAAATAATAGTTTCGGCACTTTACTTCGGGCCGATACTATAGATCAGGAAAACAGACTGTTAGCTAAAGGTTCTACCGCTAGCGCCAATATTAACTTTAATGAGCCTATCAGTAAAAAGTCAGGATTACAATTATCCTATAATGTATCAAGACAGATTGATGATTCTGATAAAAAGAATTTTAACCTTGATCCATTGACCAATACCTACTCTGAACTCAATGGGGCATTATCTAACGTTCTTGGCAGTGAATTTCTAACTCAAAGAGCCGGTTTAGGTATCCGCGGTGGTAATGAGAAAATGCAATTTAATCTGAATACCAATGCACAGTGGGTGAACCAGGATGCCTCTCAGACGTATCCCTTACAAGCGAATATTGAAAGAAATTATTTCAATGTACTACCTTTTGCCTATCTAAAATATGATTTTTCAAAGCAGAAAAGTATTCGGTTTTTTGGACGTGCATATACTAACGCCCCTTCAATAAGTCAATTACAAGAAGTGGTAGATAATAGCTCCCCTCTAAGATTAAGGACGGGAAATCCGGAACTTTTACAAAGCCTTGGATATAATATGAGTCTTAGGTACTCTGCAACAAATCCTGCCAAATCCACTGTTTTATATTCTTATATCAGCGGAAACATCAATCGCAATCAAATCACAAATAGCACCATTATTGCCACAGAAGATAGCTATTTGAATGGTGGTGTTTTGTTTCCACGGGGCGGACAATTAGTCGTTCCGGTAAATTTAAATGGCAATTGGAACCTAAGAGCGTTCACAACTTATGGCTTTCCTTTGAAAATGATTAAATCCAATGCAAATCTTAGTTTGAATGCAAGCTATCAGGAACAACCTGGCATGGTAAATAAACAAATCAATACCTCTGAAACGACCACTTTGGGCTTTGGACTGTCTGTGACCTCAAATATATCTGAAAAGATTGATTTTACGCTATCATCCAGAACCAATTGGAATCAGGCCATTAGTTCCTTAAATAGCTCATTAAATAGTATTTTCCTAAATCAACAATTTGAAGGCAGGTTAAACTTAATTTTACCAGGTGACTGGACCTTTAGAAGCTCCATTATTAATCAGTCATTTAGCGGGCTGGGCGATGGTTTTAACCAAAACTATTGGTTGTGGAACGGAAGTATAGGAAAGAAATTCCTAAAAGAAAACAAGGGAGAATTATCATTGGTTGTATTTGATTTGCTTAAACAAAATGTAAGCATACAAAGAAATGTGACTGAACTATACATTGAAGATGCACAAACGATTGTGCTACAACAATACTTTATGCTACGATTCAACTATCGTTTAAGTGCCATGGCACCTGCTACAAACAACCAGCAAAACAACGATATGAGGCCTCCGGGAATGCCTTGGAGCAGAGGAAACTAAAAAATAGTGTTTTATTATAATTGTACCATAGTTGATTAAAAAAGCCCGGAATTTTTCCGGGCTTTTATTTTATCCTTTAACACCAATCCAACTAAATTCATACGGCAGATTAGGTACTTTGATTCTTTCTGCAATTCGCTGTAATCTTGCAGGCAAAGCCATTACATAATCTCTGGCCTTCTCTCCCTGAGCATTAAGATTAGTTACATTTCCAATTTTCCACTCCTCAAGCAATCCCTGCATGATATCAATATAGTCTTGCGTTGTATAAACACCGATTCTTTGTGCGGCATCTGAAAAATGACTGAAAGTTTCCCCCATTTTGATACCTGTTTCTCTTAAAAAGAGAGCGGGCATAACAATTTTTTTCCTCATCATATCTTCCAGGGCCACCATCATTTCAGAAGGATCCACCTCTAAAATTCTTGTAACGAACGATTTGTAAGCTCTTGCGTGTCTTAATTCGTCTGCTGCAATAACACCACACATTTTAGAGAGTAACTTATTTCCGTATTCCTTTGCCAACGTGGCCGTTCTTCTGTGAGAAACATTGGTTGCCAGCTCTTGAAATGAGGTATAGATAAAATTGCGATACGGATCTGAACCCGTTCCAATATCAAAACCATCGTGAATCAAATATTGAGTAGAGACCTCCATAGCTCTCATATTAATCCTTCCAGATAAATATAAATATTTATTTAGCAAATCACCATGTCTGTTTTCTTCTGCAGTCCATGCCCTAATCCAGCGACTCCATCCTTCATTTTTCTCTTGATTAACCCCATCAACACTCATTAACCACGATTCGTAGGTTGGGAGAGCTTCCTCGGTAATACAATCACCGATCAAAACCACCAGGTAATCATAAGGTAATTCCTTAGCCGTTTCCCTTAAAATTTTTACATCGTCAAAAAAGTTTTCACTATTGGAATCTGGCAAAAAATCCGTAGGTTGCCAAATTTTATCAACAGGCGTAAGGTATGAATCAATGATATCATCCATGTTCTTAGCCAGGAATTGCATCACTTCGATGCGATTAGGAGATAGTTGCATGAAATATGTTATTGGTGTTTTTGGAATTTTGATTTGTACAAATGTACAACTTTTATAAGTAATTAATAATTTCGCACCGTTTATACTTAAAATATAGTATTAAAAAATGAGAAAAATTATCGATTTTATTCTTAGTGCCCTTTGTATGGGTTCTTTTTTTCTGCTTTTGGTTATTTTTCACCCTATCCAATGGATTGCTTATCAGACCATTGGAGAAAAAGCACAAAGAAGGGTTGTTGAAATATTAAACTTCTTCCTTGTTGGCACCCTTTTGTATATTTTTTCTAAAATATCGTTTACCTTTCTTGAAAGACCGCCTTTGGACAGGCGTATTATTTTTATTGCCAATCATCAAAGTATGCATGACATACCAGCATTGATTTGGTTTCTCAGAAAATACAAACCTGTTTTTGTTTCCAAAATCTCTTTAGGAAAAGGCATTCCCAGTATTTCATACAATTTACAAAAGAGTGGCGCGGCACTCATTGACAGAAAAGATGGTAAACAAGCTATAAGAGAAATAGTGCGAATGGCGGAACAGGTGGTTGAAAAAAAGCAGGCTACGCTTATTTTTCCGGAAGGAACCAGAGCTACAACAGAACAATTGTTACCTTTTATGACGGGCGGTATTGCCGCATTGGTAAAGAAAATACCCAATGCATGGATAGTACCCATAGCCATAAGTGGCAATGCAACCATGAACCCCAAGGGCCTTTTTCCTTTAAAATCAGGCCAAAATTTAAGCTGGACTGTATTACCTGGTTTTTCCACCGATCAACTCAATGCAACTGAAATTTGTCAAAAAGTAGAATCTCAAATTAATAACTACAGGCAATTACTTCATCAGAAATAACCTACTTTTAAATTGTACTTTATTATTTAATTTCGTATATTTGAATTTCTAAAACTAAAATAATGAATCTTCATCTTTTTATTTTCGGTCAAGGTCCTTGGGAAGTAGTTCTCATTTTTGGTGCCGTTCTCCTACTTTTCGGTGGCAAGAAAATTCCTGAGTTGATGCGTGGCATTGGAAAAGGTATCCGCGAATTTAATTCCGCTCGTTCTACTTTAGAAACTGAATTAAAGGAAGGTACCAAAGAAGCCGAACGTGCTCGTTTGGAAGAACAAAAATAAATGTTATTAAAATAAATAACCGCTGGTTATTGTTTTTATATCTATAATATACACATTATATGTTTTCATATATTGTGTATATTTTTTTTGATTTATGTACCTATTTAAGATTTTACTTCTCCTGAACTTGCTTCTTTACCTTGATGGTACGACCTGGACGGAGTATAAAGTTTCTGTCTAACTGGTTCCACATTAACAAATCGGAAAAAGTTACCCCTTCAATTTTCATGGCAATTTCAAAGAGAGATTCTGGTTTTTGAACCTTATAAAGAATAAACTCCTCTTTCTTGATACTGGCTGCCTCTCTTGAAAACCTGTAGGTTAGATTTGACTCTCCCAATTGGTTAGGTAAGTCCATGTTTGTTAATTCATTTACATTGGGCCCTCCTTCCCTATCCTGATGAATTACCACATCATCTGTATGATAAACCAATATGGGTTGGCAGTAGTCAAGGGTTCCATTTTTTATTTTATTCCAGGCCTTTAATTGAGCAATGCCACACTTAAATAGTTCAGATAAGTCTTCCAGACTTTCTCCATGGTGGGTGTAATAAATAGTTTTATTATAAGGCGCGTTCATATCCTCTTTAGGAAGTTCAATATGAATAGGATTAGAGGAAATAGAAGCAAACTTATCTGCATCTGGCAATTGGGAATTCAACCATTTATTTACCAGAGGTCCAACTCTTCTTGGAAGAAAGATATCAAAACCCTTTTCCGAAGCGGGAATGACACTTTTCCGAAAAGAGGGATTGAGTAATTCTATCGTTTCCAGAGAAAGCCCAGTCAGTTTTGCAATCGTTTCGAAACTTATACCACTATAAATTTTAAAAGCCTGGGTTAACTGCAAGTCCAATGGGGGAAGCTCAGGATCAAGACCATGCGCTTCAGCAAAAGTAGAGAGGTAGTTAGCTGCAATATAACCTGGAACATAATTGGCCGTTTCTTTAGGCAAATAATTTCTAATCTCCCAATAATCAGTACTTCTTCCTCTCTTTACAGCTCTAATTACTCTTCCACTTCCACTATTATAAGCCGCAATAGCCAATTCCCAGGAACCAAACTGGGCATATAAATCTTTCAAATATTTAACAGCTGCCTTAGTTGAAGCTCTGGGATCACACCTTTCATCTACTTGACTGTCAACACGTAGTCCGTAAAATCTGCCTGTTGGCGCCATGAATTGCCAAAGACCTACAGCACCTGCATGAGAAAGTGCCCGCGGCTCCAGGGCTGATTCTACTACGGCGAGATATTTTAAATCTTTTGGCAAGCCTGCCTCCTCGAGATAATCCTCGAACATTGGAAAGTACAATAACTGTTTTCCTAGCATTCTTTCTGCACCTCGTCTTCCTCTAACGGTGTAAGTCTTCAAATAACTCTTAACAGCTACATCGTATCTTGCCTTAATCACCTCATTATTCATAGTAGCTAAACGAGCTATTATTCCCTCTTCATCATAAGGAACCGGCTCAGCTTCCGGTGTAAAGGAAGCCAAACTTAGGACCATAAGAACAGCAAATCCTATAATTTTGATTCGCATCATTTTAAAACTTTATTCAAAAGGCTTAAAAGTACAAAAAAATATGTTTTTATACTGATATTAGTCCTAAATAATGCGTCATAATCTTTTAACTCCTGAAAAATTATGTATAGAATTATTTATATTCGCAAAAATTTAAGAGATGGAACTAAATAAAAATACTTTTGTAGCCATTCTAGCCGGAGGAATTGGCAGCAGATTTTGGCCTGCGAGCCGAGAAGATCGACCAAAACAATTTCTTGACATAACGAATTGTGGAAAATCATTACTTCAATTAACTTTCGATAGGTTCAAACACATTTGTCCCGAGAATCAAATTTATATTGTAACAAACGAGCAATATGTACCCTTAGTTAAGGAACAATTGCCCCAGGTTCACTCTGACCAAATCATCGGAGAGCCAGGTAGAAATAATACCGCACCCTGTGTTGCTTATACTGCCTTTAAAATACACGCACAGAACGAACAGGCAAATTTGATTGTTGCTCCTTCTGATCATCTTATTATGCAGGAATTTTCCTTCATCAAAACCATAGAGGAAGCATTATCTTTTAGCGCATCCAATGATGCCCTGGTAACATTGGGTATTCAACCAGTCCGACCGGATACAGGTTATGGTTACATACAAAAAATTAAAACACCCGTAGAGGGCAATGTTTATAAAGTTATCAGATTTGCTGAAAAACCACCCTTAAATACTGCAAAAGAGTACGTTGAAAGTGGTGATTATCTGTGGAACGCAGGTATATTCATCTGGCGAACCAGTATATTGTTAAAGGCATTTAAAAATTATGCACCGGAAATTTATTCTATATTACATGCCGGAGCAGACCTTTATAACACTAGTGCCGAAGATGCTTTCATCAAAAGAGAATATCCAAAAACGCCTTCAATTTCCGTTGATTATGCTATTATGGAAAAAGCAGATAATGTTTTTACACTGCCCGGAGATTGGGGTTGGTCCGATTTGGGTACCTGGGCATCTTTGTATGCAGAATCTCCTAAAAATAGTCAAGGAAATGTAAATACAAATGAAAACTGCTTGCTTTACAATACAACGGGTTGCCTTCTACGGATTCCAGAATATAAAAAATTGGTTGTCAAAGACTTACACGATTTCATGATTATTGATGAAGGAGATATTCTCCTGATTCATCCTTTAAATAAAGAACAGGAAATAAAATCGATAGCAGAAGATGTTAAAAATCTTTGATTATATCCGTTTTAAACATTTATTCTCAATTTTCATTATATTAAAATTGAAATAATAAATGTTTTAACCGATTTTTATTCAAAAATTGTTTAATTTTAGAGAAAGTCACCTTCAACAAATATTTAATGACCCCTCTCAATAGTATCGAAAACATGGTTTTTGCAAAAGAAGATCTTTATTTTTCCCTTCAAAAATTCTTTGGCTTCGATCGCTTTAAAGGTAACCAAGAAGAAATAATCCAAAGTGTTCTCTCAGGTAGAGATACTTTCGTTATCCTTCCTACTGGTGGCGGAAAATCACTCTGTTACCAACTCCCCGCTTTAATGCTTGAGGGAACGGCCATTATTATCTCTCCGCTCATTGCATTAATGAAAAATCAGGTTGATTCCATTCGCGGACACAGTCAGACCGATGAAATTGCTCATTTTCTAAATTCTTCCCTGAGCAAAGTTCAAATGAAACAGGTCAAGCAGGATATAGCCGATGGTAAAACCAAAATGCTTTTCATCGCTCCGGAAACCTTGACTAAAGACGAAAATATAGAGTTCTTTCAGTCCGTAAATGTATCCTTCGTTGCTATTGATGAAGCGCATTGTATTTCCGAATGGGGACATGATTTCAGACCAGAATATCGAAGAATTAAAGCAATGCTCGATGCTATTAGAAAAGAGGTTCCCGTGGTTGCATTGACAGCAACAGCCACTCCGAAAGTGCAGTCCGACATAGTGAAAAATCTCGATATGCGCGGTGAAAATATTTTTATCGATTCATTTAATCGTACGAATCTGTACTACGAGATAAGACCTAAATTACAACCGGAACAAACGATAAAGCATATTGTCCAGATTATTAAAGCCCACCCAAATCAGTCAGGTATCGTTTATGTTCAAAGTAGGCGCGCTGCCGAGGAAATAGCGAAAACCTTGTTGGTCAATGATGTGAAAGCAGCGCCTTACCATGCAGGTCTCGACCCTAAAGTAAGAAGTAAAACCCAGGACAATTTCCTGATGGAGGAAATTGACATCATTGTCGCAACCATTGCCTTTGGTATGGGTATTGATAAACCCGATGTTCGATTGGTTATCCATTATGATATTCCTAAAAGTATAGAAAATTATTATCAGGAAACAGGTCGTGGTGGACGAGACGGCCTGGAAGGAAAATGTATAGCCTTCTTTTCCTACAGAGATATTTTGCGTCTTGAAAAGTTTTTACGCGATAAACCTGTCGCTGAAAGAGAAATGGGCATGCAACTTATGCAGGAAATAATGGCCTATTCAGAGACAGCTGCCTGCCGTAGAAAATTCTTACTCCATTATTTTGGTGAAGAATTTGATGATACCCATTGCACTAATATGTGCGATAATTGCAAATTCCCTAAGGAGAAAAAGGAGATAAAAGAAGAAATGAAAACGGCTCTATTGTCCGTTTTAGATCTGAAACAGAATTTTGGCATAAAAATCCTCGTAGAATTTATTCTCGGGGTAGATAATAAAGAAAATAGAGACTTTAATTTCAATAAACTGGAGAGATACGCCTCTGGAAAAAATCAAGAGGCTAATTTTTGGTTCTCTGTTTTCAGACATGCCCTCCTGAACGAGTTTCTTTATAAAGATATTGAAAGTTATGGTCTTCTAAAAATGACCGATAAAGGAAAGCAGTTTATTCAGGAACCTTTTTCTCTACAAATACCTATTAATCAAAATTTTTCAGCTTTATCAGCGGAATTTATCGAGGAATCTTCCAAGCATGCAGCCCTTGATACCGTCTTATTCAGTTTACTGAAAGATCTACGTAAGAAAGAGGCAAAGCGCCTTTCCCTGCCTCCTTTTGTCATTTTTCAAGAGGCGTCTTTAGAGGACATGGCTACTCAATATCCTATTTCCTTAGATGATATGACGCTGATCGCTGGCGTCAGCAGAGGAAAAGCTATACGTTATGGAAAACCGTTTATCCAACTCATAGCCAAATATGTTGAAGAAAATGAGGTGGAAAGACCCGACGATATTCTAATCCGCCAGGTAGCAAATAAATCAAAAGTAAAAGTGCAGATTATTCAGGGAATTGATAGAAAAATGCCGCTTGATGATCTGGCAAAATCTAATCAACTCTCTTTAGATGAGCTTCTTACTGAGATGGAGGCTATTGTTGAATCTGGTACCAAATTAAATATAGATTATTATATCGAAGAGGCTATTGACGAAGGTGCAAGAGATGAAATTTATGATTATTTTATGGAGGCAGAAACAGATTTACTCAAACCAGCTATTAAATCGTTGCAAGAAGAGGATATCACAGAGGAAGAAATTAGAATTTTTAGAATTAAATTCCTTTCTGATCTGGCAAATTAACAGCTCAATATGATGGATCTGCTTATTATAAATGGCCCTAATTTGAATCTTCTCGGCAAAAGAGAACCCTCCGTGTATGGAAGTCAATCTTTCGATGATTTTTTTTCTTCTCTCAAACTAAAGTACCCTTCATTGAACCTGTCTTATTTCCAAAGTAACCATGAAGGTGAAATTATTGACAAATTACATGAAAAAGGGTTTGATTGTCAAGGAATTATTCTAAATGCAGGTGCTTACACTCATACTTCTATTGCTATTAGAGACGCCATCTCTGCCATTACAACGCCTGTCATTGAAGTACATATTTCAAATGTTCACGCCAGGGAACCTTTTAGACATCATTCTACCATTTCACCCGTTTCAAAAGGAGTTATTATTGGTCTTGGATTAATGGGTTACACGTTAGCTATTGACTATTTTGTTGACAGCTTGAGTACTCAACCTTAATGTTTAGAAATATTCCAAATTACAGTGTCTGACTACTTGTTACAATTGTATGACAGTTCTACCATTTCTATGGATTACATTTGTCAACAATTTTAAAGTATTATGCTCTCACATTATAAGATTATAACGCTTTCTCATCAACACACTAATCTTAGAGATTTAGCTAAATTTGTATTGCCTGAACTAGAGCAAACGATAGTTCATTTGTTGCAAAGTGCTAAAGAAAATTTCAATATTCAAGAGTTATTTTATGTTTCTACCTGTAATAGGGTTATGTTTTTGTTATATGGTGAGTTTAATGCCGATGAAAACACTGTCATTCCCTTTTACCGTCACTTTCTTCCTCAATTAACTGCGTCAGATTATACTATATTAAAGGAAAATGTTAAAATTTTCCAGGGAACAGACGCGGTGTCTCATCTTTTTAATGTCGCTTCTTCCGTTGATTCTTTAGTGGTTGGTGAGCGGCAGATTCTTTCACAATTAAGGGAAGCTTACGAATTTACAAGAACCCAGGGCTTATGCGGAGATGCAATGCGCCTTTTGATGGACCAGGCCGTCCTAACCTCTAAAGAGGTGTTTTCAACTACCCGAATTGGGGAAAAGCCCGTTTCAGTTGCTTCTTTAGCTGTTTTAAAATTACTTAGATACGCTCTTCGACCCGATGCCAGAATTCTTTTAATTGGTGCCGGACAAACTAATGGTATTGTCGCAAAGATACTTCATAGTAATGCCTTTACCAATGTGCATGTTTTTAATAGATCACTACCAAAAGCACAATCGATAGCCAAATTATTTCCCAACGGAAAAGCTTCGCTTCTTAGTGAGTTAAATGAATTTTCTCAGGGTTTTGATGCTTTAATTGCCTGTACCTCTTCTCCGACACCTCTCATTGACCTTCACGTATTTACTTCGTTGGTACAAAATGAAAAAAACCCCAAAGTTATCATAGATTTGGCCGTTCCCAATAATGTAACGATGGAGGTAGCAGAACTAAAACAAGTTCATTACGTCGAAATAGAGACGCTTCGTCAGGTTGCCAGTGAAAACATGGCCTTCAGAGAGGCAGAAGTTATTAAAGCAACCAAAGTTATTGACTCAAATATTGAAAAATTCAGCAGACTTTTTAAACAAAGAAAAATTGAAAAAGCTTTTAGCTCGCTTCCAGATGAGATAAAAGCTATAAAAGAAAAAGCCTTGTCCGAAGTTTTTAAAAAGGATCTTGCTGAGCTGGACGAACCCACCAAGGAACTTATTGAGAAAATGCTCACTTATATGGAAAAAAAGTGTGTGGGCGTTCCAATGAAAGCCGCCAGAGAAATATTATTGTAATTACTGAAAATATATAGATACTTGTTACCCCCCTTTGAGATAACAAGTATCATAAGTGTTATTTTATATTTAATTTCAAGGCTAACTCATCTAATTGTGCTGATGCAATTTCAGATGGGGCGTCTATCATCATATCTCTACCCTGATTATTTTTTGGGAAGGCTATGAAATCTCTGATAGAATTCTGGCCATTTAATACGGCACACAGTCTGTCGAATCCAAAGGCAATACCTCCATGTGGTGGCGCACCATATTCAAAAGCCCCCAATAAGAACCCAAATTGGTTTTCTGCCTCCTCCGGTGTGAATCCAAGTAATTTAAAATTCTTGGCTTGCAAGGCTCTATCGTGAATCCGTATAGATCCACCACCAATCTCCACACCATTAATCACCAAATCGTAAGCATCGGCACGAAGGTTTTTAAGTACCTCCCTGTCATCACTTGCCATAGCCTCAATCTGCTCCTTTTTGGGGGATGTGAAAGGATGGTGCATGGCATAAAAACGCTGAGTATCATCATCCCATTCTAATAAAGGAAAATCAAGCACCCAAAGAGGTTTGAACTCTCCTTTTTTCATTAAATCGAGGCGACGTCCCATTTCTAAACGAAGCTCTCCCAACTGCTTTCTAACCTTATCCGTTTCGCCAGACAGGATAAGCATTAAATCTCCCTGCGTGGCTCCAAATAATTCTACCCATTGCTGTAAAGCATCCTGGTCATAAAATTTATCTACCGACGATTTAATTCCGTCCTGGTTATAACGAACCGATACTAACCCTTTTGCACCAATTTGAGGTCTTTTTACCCAATCCGTAAGTTCATCGATTTGTTTTCTGGTCATATCAGCTTTACCAGGAACTTTTATCCCGATAATCAACTCGGCCTCATCAAAAATACTAAAGCCCTTATTTTTTACAACCTCATTTAATTCAACAAAAACCATATCAAATCTTAGATCTGGTTTATCAGAGCCATATAATCTCATGGCATCGTCATATTTCATACGAGGAAAATCCCCCAATTCTAAACCAAGGGTATGTCTGAATAAATGTCTTGTCAAACCTTCAAAAGTATTTAGCACCTCTTCCTGGGTAACAAAAGCCATTTCGCAGTCAATCTGTGTAAATTCAGGCTGCCTGTCAGCTCTTAAATCTTCATCTCTGAAGCACTTCACTATTTGAAAATACCGGTCATAACCAGCCACCATTAAAATCTGTTTAAAGGTTTGTGGCGATTGAGGTAATGCGTAAAACTGTCCGGCATTCATTCTACTTGGAACCACAAAATCTCTGGCTCCTTCCGGCGTAGATTTTATAAGAAAAGGCGTTTCAATTTCAGCGAAATCTAAATCTGATAAATACTTTCTGGTCTCCAGAGATAGTTTTGAACGAAATAGAATATTCTTTTGAACTGGACTTCTTCTTAAATCTAAATATCTATATTTCATTCTAATGTCATCACCACCATCGGTATCGTCTTCAATGGTAAAAGGAGGAACCTTAGAAGAATTCAGGATTTGTAACCCATTCACCTGAATTTCAATTTCTCCGGTATCCCTATTCAGATTTTTATTGGTCCTTTCCCTAACTTTCCCATCTATCATGATGACAAATTCTCTACCCAATTTCCTGGCAGATTCACATAACTGTTTATCTTCTTCCAGAGAAAAAACGATTTGAGTGATCCCATAACGATCTCTAATATCCATAAACGTCATTGCCCCAAAATCTCTATTTGCCTGAACCCAGCCACTAAGTCTAACTTGTTTACCAACATCAGAAATTCTCAACTCCCCACAATTATGCGTACGGTACATATTAAAACATTTAACATAAGGTAAATAAATGCAAAAATATAAAAAACAAAGGTCAACTTCGATAAAAAAAACGAATCAATACCTGAATAGGTAAGTTATTATTCGTCATCCTTTCTGCATTTTGCGAGAGATAAATATTTCGTCGATCTGCGCCTATTCCAGACATTTCAAAAAAGGTATTTATGAATCCCAGGCGTTTTTCACCAATTTCTCTGCTTTCCTTTAAAAAAACACCCCCTCTGTCCTGGACCTGAACAGCTAATTCAACGCCCAAACCTGGATATTCAGAGAGTATTTGCCGAATCCTGTGCAGTTCAAAAAATCCAGGGGCATCCGGTTCAATGCTATCCGTTGGAAAAAATGGTACATTTAGGGGAATCAATTCGGTATAATAAAAAGGGTATGCCACCACATTTATCTGGGTGTCTCTTACTATCTTTAATGGCTGATAATTCAGGGTATCTTTGAGGACATAATCCTTATTTCTGCCACGATTTCTCATTTCTAATGCCTCCATTCTAAGTGAAATCTCACCTCTGTTTACTAAAAGCAACTGTTTCTTTTCCTTTAAAAACTGTAAATAATACTGTTGACTTAGCAAATCAATCATGGGCATTTTAAGCTTATTCGTTATCTCCCGCTCAATCAATGGCTTTAACCTTAAGCTTACTTCATTGAAAAATGGAAGCTGTAATGACTTTTTAACAGGCCAGCTTAGATTTTTAACCACCTCATCATTGGGAATACTATAAAAAATAGATGTTTGTTTCGTTGACGCTAATTTATTAAGATACTCCTCCATTAAAATTTGCGAAAGAGCTAAGTCATCCATTGACAATAACTTTTTTAGTCCTTCTAACGCTTCTTTTTTATACTCCGCTTCTACTTCTTTTACATATTCAAGTTGATTGGCATACCATTGATAATTAATGATATCCTTCACGAATAATTGAAAATTTTGTATGGTATCCTCATCTTCTTCCACTGCGTTTTTTGCAGCATACTCATTTTTCCAAAATTCAATACGATTGATTCCCTCTGAAAAGGCAACATTCATATTAGGTTTCTTTTCCGACGTTAATTTTAAGGTAAGTGAGTAAGAATTCGAAAGAATTTTTAATTCATTTTCAATAGGCTTCAAGTCAATGTCAGATAAATCTCTGATATTTGCCCAAATGGCCGATGTACTTAATTCAACCTTTTGGAGCAATCCGTCGATTTCGCTTTGAACATCTAAAATAAGATTATTCTGATCCGATAATTGCTTTTCAAGTCTTACAAATTCTATATCAAACTCTTCCAGATAACTATTTCGTTGAAACTTTCCCGTATAAATATTTCCGCCTTCCCTTATCGGTAATTGAACAGAAGGAATGAAGTATTCAGGTTTAACCGACACTAAAAGGATATCATCCCATTTTGGAAGGAAAGTTGTTGACCCAAATGAAAGAGGTTCGTTATTTATAACATGCAACGTATTCTCCTTTCGGTTAAAACCATAAAACTTTATTTCACCGTCAAAAAACTCATTTTTTGAAAAAATCTGACTGCTTGCTTTTATCGCAAGGACAGGCTCAGTTTGAAGTTTATCGGGTAATATCGCCTGATAAATCGATTCAACCCCATCCCTGTCTTTCACGGCGAACATAATTTTTCTTCTGTCCGCTGATAAGGTAGGTTCATATTCGTCCAATAAAGAATTAATCTGAAGACCAATATTTTCTGGTTCTGACCAATTTAACCAACCCTCCGTTGTTCTTTTCGAGGTAAAAATATCAAATCCTCCATAGCTTGAATCACCTTCTGCGCTAAAAAAAATCGTTCTATTATCCAAAGAAATCATGAGGTCTTTAACCTGTTTGAATTTTTCAAAACCCTTTAACTCCTTAGGAGTTGTCCAGGTAAAGGTTGAATCAAGAGAAGAAACAAAAATTTGCTGCTGGATTGAATCCCCTATTCCAAAAAAACATACCGTTTTAAAATTATTGTAGGTAATCCACTTTGCCGCCGGATAAAATGGAGGTGTGGGAAAAATATCACTTTCCACCCATATTCTACCATTATAGTCAAAGAAAGACGAGTATAAACTATCGGATTCCCTGCGTACCAAAAGAATATCTGACTGATTAAGCAGGGCCACCGCGCATTCATCTTCCCCAGAGTTTACATCACCTGACAATGGAAAAGGTTTTGACCATTGCCCGGAATTACCCGTTCTTTCGCTCACCCAAATATCTTTTCCTTTATTTAGGCCAACATTAATGGGGTGTTTGTCAACGCTAAAAAACAATTTATTCCCGTCATGAGACAAGACTGGTGCTGAATGAGCGTAATTTAAATTTGGAAAAACACGAATTCTTGATACAGTAGATTGAGCGGATAGGCTTATAGTACAGCATAAGAAAAAAAACTGGATACTAAAGCCTATTTTGTTCATGACTCTTTTTAAACTTTATAAGTAATCTCTAATTCTTCGGAATTAGCCCGCGACTGACAAGTAAGAATATACCCCTGTTCAATTTCCTCCGGATCTAAAGCATGGCAAACATCCATAATAACGGAACCAGAAATCACTTTGGCCATACAACTTGAACAAGCGCCTGCGGTGCATGAATAGGGTGGATTTTTCTTGGCGGCGATAAGAACTTGAAGAATTGTTTTTTGTGCGGGTAGTTCCAGGGTAAGAATTTCATCGCCCAATTCGACTTTCATAACGGCATTTACCCCATTTTTATTACTCTTTGAGCTTGATACGTCCCCAGATAAAAATAACTCTTTATTTATATTTTCTTTTTTTATTCCATCTTCAATCAATGAAGTTTCTGCGGTAGCAGCTAATTCTTCAGGTCCACAAATAAAAAATTCACTTTTCACACCCGACGCCACATTTTCCGATCTAAAACGCTGAATCATTTTTTTATCAATTCTCCCTATTTCACCATCCCAGGTGAGTTTGCCCTTTGAAAACAAACCACCCAAACCTCCTGGTTTTTCTCTTTTAGGCTGAGAAAGGGTTAGGGTACAGAAAAATTGCCCGGCGTACCGCTTTGTCATTTGATCCAATTCATCCCTGAAAATAATGGATTCTTCGTTTCTATTACCATAAAGCAGGTAAACTGAGCTTTGAGGTTCCTCTTCAAGCACCACTTTTGCGATGGAAAAAAGAGGTGTTATACCGCTACCAGCACCAATCAGGAAATAATTTTTCCTTTGTTCCGGATTTAATTCAGGATGAAAATTCCCTTCTGGTTGAGATACCTCCAAAAAATCACCCTTTGTAAGATTGTCCGCAAGGTAGTTTGAAACTAACCCTTTTTTAACCCTTTTGACCGTGATGCACAAATCAGTTTCCAGGGGACTGGAGCTCATGGAATAAGAGCGCCTGACTTCCTTACTTTTAATATTAAGTTTTAGCGTCAAATATTGTCCCGCCTGATAAACGTAATAATCTTTTAATTCATCAGGAACTATTAATTTTATAGTGAAAGCCTCTGGGGTTTCTTCTTTTACCTCTTTGACTTGTAAACGGTGAAAATGCTGACTCATGACCCTTTTAAGTTTATTTAATACATAACGCAATTTCTAAAGTAGGGTTTAAAAGAAAGGGAGGATTGTAGAAACAATAGACTTTCCTACTTTTAGCACAAGATCAACTTAAACGCCTAATATATGAGTTATGAATATTTTTTAAAAATTAATAAGCTGATATACAATTTATTATGCTTTCCTCAAGGAGTATATTTTACATGATAACAATTGAAATAATTGATTAACTTTGTATGACTAAAAACTATATGAGAGATGACATCTAACATATCCTTTCAGGAACGAGCCAAGTTAAGTGCCACCATCTTATCCAAACAACCTGCAGTTACCTTAAAGGAAGCCAAGGAGCAAGTTCAATGGTTAAAAACCAACAGCAGTACAAAGAAGAAGAAACAAAGAGATTAATTCAATTTGTAAACGATAATAATCTTTGGGTAGATAATCTCAATTAACCCCGAATCAATCTTCCATATTACCACCCATTTTGGTAAATATATGTATAAGAGAAGGTTTATTTTATTTCTAATGTGTAATCCGGTGAAATTTCATCCAGATTTTACAATATGCCTGCAATTATCTGCACTCGTTTTGCCTACTAAAGGTGTTAATAGCAGTAGAAATACCTGTAAAAGTTCGTGTATTTGGTAAAAAATGATCCACCCCC
>JANQZX010000110.1 GCA_030728245.1 Saprospiraceae bacterium
ACCCCTTTCAACGATTTGAATTGGTTGTTGAAATTCGATACCGTGTTATACCCGCTTTCATAACAGGTTTGTGAAATGGATTTGTTCTCATCCTGTAACATTTTACAGGCATTACCAATACGTATTTCTTTTACAAAATCGGAAAATGTCTTATTAGTCCTGCTTTTGAAATACCTGCAGAACGCAGCTTCTGTCATGTTGGAAAGGCTCGCAACGGTGGATAAATTAATGTTTTCTTTAAAGTGCTTCAATACATATTCGTGAACTATTCGCATCCTTTCCGTTTCAGATATTTTATGCGTATTTGTGTAATTTGTACTGGAAATGTATTGATAATCATTGGTTACGGATAGTTTGTGTAGTATGTTTAGGAGTTTTGATATCCCTTCAAATCCAGTTAATCCCAATAATTCGTTTAAATCTCTCACCATTTCTTCACCCAATGTACCTGTCAGATCAAGACCTCGCTCACTATTTTTTAAAAAGCTTTTGATGTCAAACATTTCGGGTTTTTCAAAAAAATCATTGCCCAGAAAATCTTCCTTGAAATATACTACAATCCCCTCTGTTTGAAGTTGAGATTCTTTCTCAAAATAGTTGCGGTCACTTCGCCAAAGATGAGGCATGTTTGGGCCCAAAAACACCGTGTCTCCTTCCTCGAAATGCCTGATATCGTCTCCTATAAATCTTGTTCCTGTCCCTTTTATAACGGTGAATAATTGATAGTGCGGATGAAAATGCCAGTTTGGGTCAAAAAAGGGTTCTTGTAGTTTTTTTACAAGAAATGATTGATTCAGACTTTCTATTGATTTTTCTAAAAGTGGCTTCATTTTAACTAAATATTGATAATATTATGTAGAATAATCGGAATAAACATCAAAATACAGTAAATATTGGTAAAAAAAAACGTATTTTCATTGATATTTAGAACTTATATTTGAATAAAAAAAATGAAGATTGGGATGAATCTCCTGCTTTGGGGAACAGAAATAAACGATTCTCTTTTTCCTGTGCTCGAGCAGATTAAATCTATAGGTTTTGATGGCGTTGAGGTTCCCATTTTTAATTTGAATAGTCAGGATTGGCATATATGGCGAGATAAACTAGATGAGCTAGGTCTGGAACGACTTGCTGTGGCCATTAATGGCCCAGATGCAAACCCCTTAAGTTCCTCTCCTGAAATGAGAAAACACGCCCTCGAAAATAATATGAAAGCTATTGATTGCGCAGAAATAATAGGTGCAAAATATCTTTCCGGTCCATTTCATTCTGCTTTAGGTGTTTTTTCCGGCAAGCCTGCAACTAAAGAGGAATGGCAATATGGCATTCAACATATTCGTACCCTCGCTGATTATGCCGCTGAAAAGGATATTACCCTTGGTGTTGAATACCTAAATCGCTTTGAATCGTACCTTTTTACTTGTACAGATGAAATGTTGAGATTTGTGGAAGAGGTGAATCATCCTCACTGTAATATTATGTTTGATACCTTTCATGCAAATATTGAGGAGAAAAATATTGAAAATGCCATTAAATCGTGTGCAAATCATCTGATTCATGTGCAACTATCAGAAAATGATAGAGGTACCCTGGGTAAAGGACATATCGATTTTGAATCCATTATAAAAACCCTGGTTAATATCAACTACCAGGGAATGGTTAGTATCGAGGCCTTTAGTATGAAACTGGCAGCAGCAAATATTTGGCGAAAAACCTTTGATTCCGAAGAACAACTTATGTCCGACAGTCTGACCTATCTTAAAAAATTTATTCATTAGAAATACCCGAAAATCACCTGAAACACTTTACATTTTTAAAACCCTAATCCTTGATTTTATGAAAAAAATTAACATTGCGATTGTAGGTCTTGGCTTTGGATCGGAATTTATACCCATTTATCAACGACACCCGCACGCTAATATGTATGCCATTTGTCAGCGAAATAAGGAAAATCTGAATAAATTGGGCGATGCTTTCCAGATTGAAAAAAGGTATGACGATTATGACGAATTGTTGAAGGATCCTCAAATTGACGCCGTTCATATTAATTCTCCTATTCCAAATCATGCGGAACAAACCATTAAGGCCTTAAAGGCTGGTAAACACGTCGCTTGTACCGTTCCAATGGCTACCTCCGTGGAAGACTGTATGGAAATTGTCAAATTGTCCAAAGCAACTGGGAAAAAGTATATGATGATGGAAACAGTCGTCTATAGCAGGGAATTTTTGTTTGTCAAGGATTTATACGAAAAAGGCGAATTGGGTAAAATTCAATTTTTAAAAGCTTCCCATCAACAGGATATGGATGGCTGGCCCGATTATTGGCCTGGCCTTCCTCCCATGCATTACGCTACCCATTGCGTTGGGCCCGTGGCAGGTTTATTAAAATTAGAAGCAGACTATGTGTCCTGTTTTGGTTCAGGAACGATTAGAAAGGAACTTGCGGATATCCATCATTCCCCTTTTTCAGTGGAATCGGCGCATATTAAGTTTAAAGACAGTGATTTAAGTGCTTATGTGTATCGTTCTCTTTTTGATCTCGCTCGTCAGTATAGGGAAAGTTTTGAGGTTTATGGCACGAAAAAATCGTTTGAATGGCCTCTTATCGAAGGGGAGGATGCGGTAATTCATACCGCGAAAAAGGAAGAGCATGAAATTCCGGAAAGAGTTCAAGTACCCGATTTTGCGCATTTGTTACCTGAGGAAATACAGAATTTTACCACCCAAGGGGTTTATGATTTAGCGGAAAATACCCACCTTAGTTTTACACAGGGTGCTGGTCATGGTGGTTCCCATCCCCATCTGGTGCATGAATTTTTAATGGCCTTGATTGAAGACAGAGATCCATTCCCCAATGCATGGGAATCAGCTAACTGGACTTCCGTCGGTATCCTGGCTCATGAATCCGCTTTGCGTGGAGGCGAAATCATTAAATTACCCGATTTTAAAGCGGCCTTTTCCTGATGTTTAATCCGTCTTTAAATAGCATGTTTTTAATTATCAAATAACATTTTTATGAAAAAATTATTCTTTCTCGCACTGGTTTTGTCTGCCTTTACCGCAATGGGTCAGTCTTCCAGACGCTTAGAAATCCTGTTCCTGGGCGATAATGGCCACCATAAACCAATGGAACGCCTACCTTCTATCATGGCTGCCCTGGGTGATAAGGGGGTCAATTTCACATACACAGATCAATTAGAAGATTTGACATTAAAAAATCTTAATAAATATGATGCCTTACTCATTTTTGCCAATTGGGATAGTATTCCCCCGCATTTAGAAAAGGATTTATTAGCTTATGTCTCAAGTGGAAAAGGCATTTTACCCATCCATTGTGCTTCCTATTGCTTTAGAAATTCAGCCGAATATGTTAAAATGGTGGGTGGGCAATTCTGGAGACATACCATGGATTCCATTGAGGCGAAAATTATTCAACCCGATCATTTTATCATGAAAGGTCTCCGTCCATTTAAGGTTGTCGATGAAACTTATTTACATGACCACCTTCAAGACGATAATAATGTCCTGGCGGAACGGGAAATTAAAGCCGATCAGTTTAAAGATAAACCCGGAGTTAAAACGGAACCTTATACCTGGACTCGTCAATATGGAAAAGGGCGTGTTTTTTATACCGCTTATGGTCATGATGAACGCACCTGGCAGAATACTGATTTTCAGGAACTGATCTATCGGGGTATCCTTTGGGCAGTGAATGACGACGCAAAAGCGGCTCATGCCGCCTTGAAACCAGCTCCTTTTGTATATCGGGAGGCCAAATTACCTAATTATGAGAAAAGGGAAGGTACTCAATACAGACAAGATCCGCTTTCTCCGGAAGAGAGTAGAAAACATATTCAGGTGCCAATGGATTTTAACATGGAACTATTTGCCGCTGAACCTGATGTAGTTCATCCTATCGCTTTTTCCTGGGATGAAAAGGGGAGAATGTTCGTTCTCATTACCAAAGATTATCCCAATGAAAGAAAGGATTCTGGGGGAAGCGATTATATACTGATTTGTGAAGACACTGATAAAGACGGAAAAGCAGACAAATTTACCCGTTTTGCCGATGGCCTAAGTATTCCAACAGGTATGGTTTTTAGTAATGGCGGTCTCGTCGTTTGTCAGGCGCCTGATATGATTTTTCTTAAAGATACCGACGGCGATGATAAGGCAGATGTGAAAAAGGTCTTGTTTACTGGCTTTGGTACCTTTGACACCCATGCAGGACCATCAAATCTTCATTATGGTTTCGATAATTGGCTTTGGGGCGCTATTGGGTACTCCGGATTTAAAGGGGTAGTGGGGGAGAGTAAGGATACTATCCGGTTTGCTCAGGGATTTTTCCGCTTTAAACCCGATGGAAGTAAACTTGAATTTATGACCAATACGTCCAATAATACCTGGGGCCTGGGTTTCAATGAAACGGGGGATGTATTCGGATCCACTGCAAATAACGCCCATGGTTGGTATATGGCTATTCCAAATCATTACTATCCCTCTGCTTATGGTATAGATAATGGAAGTAGAAGTACCGATACCCATAAGGATATGAAAACCATTACGCCAAAAGTAAGGCAAGTGGATGTTTTTGGTGGTTATACCGCCGCAGCTGGACACAATGTTTATACTGCCCGCTCATTTCCTAAAAAATATTGGAATAATATAGCCTTCGTAGCTGAACCTACCGGGCACGTTCTACACCAGAATATTTTAACAAAAAAAGGAACTAATTATAATGATACGGAGGGATTCAATCTGATGGCAGGTGCCGATGAATGGTTTTCTCCCGTTTTTGCTGAGGTGGGTCCCGATGGTGCTGTTTGGGTCGCAGATTGGTATAGCTTTATCATTCAGCATAATCCAAGACCTGATGGATTCATTATGGGTCAGGGAAATGCCTACGAAACCGAATTAAGGGATTATACCCATGGTCGTATTTACCGCGTGCAGCACAATGAAGCCCCTTCTTATTCACCTCTTTCTCTGTCAACGAATAACCCGGCAGCGTTGGTGCAGGCACTGAAAAATACAAATATGTTTTGGAGAAGCCATGCCCAACGTTTATTGGTAGAGAGAAATAATAAAGATATTGTTCCTGATTTATTGGCCTTGGTTAATGATTTTTCAGTAGATGAAATTGGAATTAATGCCCCAGCCATTCATGCTCTTTGGGTGTTGCATGGACTAAATGCCATAGAGGGAAATGTTTTGGATGCCTTGCTTAAAGCATTGAAACATCCTTGCCACGGGGTTAGAAAAACCATTTTACAAATGCTGCCTGCTACCAGTGAAATGGCCAATTATCTTATAGATAATAAATTAATGGAAGATAAGGAACCGCTTGTAGTCCTGAACACGTTACTGGCTTTAAGTAAAATGCCGTTGGATGAAAAATCTAAATCTTTTGTCCTCAATGCATTGGAGAATTCTAAGGACATCGACGATCGTTGGATTCCCGATGCTTATGCCTGTATTATTGGAAAAAATATAGATTTACTCAATAAGATTTTTGACGATCAGTTCACATTATCAGCTAAAAAGACAGCTGAAAAGACACCTGAACATGCAGCGCATCATCACACAGCTGCTATGGATAAGCCAGTAGATGCTAAAAAAACAGCAGTATCAAATCAGAATAAACCTGATTTAATTATTAGTAATATCAAATTTGAACCTTCTAATCCTGCGCCAAGAGACAGAATTAACGTTTCTATCGAAGTGACAAATCAGGGGGATGCTGCGGTACAAAAGGGAGTAGTTTTACCCCTTAATATTCGTTTTTCAGGAAAGGGACAAGTTATTGATTTGGTAAGTCAGGTGCATGCAGAAGGGGTAAAACCAGGAGAAACAGTTACCATTACTAAAAATACCAATGGTCCATGGTCTGGAAATATTTCATTTGCTGGGGAATTTGCCGGTGATTATAATATTTCTGTAAGTGTAGATAAGGATAATTCAATACCGGAAAGTCTGGAAAATAATAATGCCATGACTAAAAAGGTTTCCTTTGTTCTGGCACAGACGATGCCTCAGTTTGTTTTGGCAAAAAGTGTGAAATCTCATGCATCTTTAGCCGACGTAAATACCGTGATTGCTTATTTGCAGAAAGCAAAAAAATTAGATGCTAATGGGTTCGACGCCATATTGAAAGCCGTCAGTGAAGGATGGAATTACAGGAGAAAAACGGTGGTTCCAAAGGAGTCAATTCCGTTTTTGAATGAGTTGCTTTCCTCTCTTTCAGGAGTAAATAAAGATCGTTTAACAAGACTAATGCAAGCTTGGGATATATTGAAAAAGGAGGAGATGAATGATCCTAATGTGCAGATTGTTAAAATTAAATCCCTTCGGGAAATGATGCAATATGACCTGAAATCCTTTACCGTTTCTGCTGGTAAAACGGTGGAAATCGTATTCGAAAATCCTGATGCCATGCAACATAATTTGGTCATAGGGAAACCTAAATCGTTGGAAAAAATAGGAAAGGCAGCTGATAAAATGATTACCGATCCAAATGGCGCTGCTAATAATTACGTACCCGAAATGCCGGAAATTCTTTTTGCAACCGCTCTGGTTAATCCAGATCAAACGGTTAGATTAAGATTTACAGCACCGTTGAAACCAGGGGATTATCCTTATATATGTACTTTTCCCGGGCATTGGCGATTGATGAACGGCGTTATGACTGTTAAATAAATAAATTACTCCCAAGAAAATGTAAAATTTTTTGGCTGACAAATTAATGCTTTTTAGAGAAAAGGGCCTCAATTTCGATTGGGCCCTTTTTTTAGTAGTTTTCATGCCAGGAAAATACCTCGTTTACAATCTTTTCCTTTTCTTTTTCTATATGTTTAATGAGTGAAAGAGAAATGGGTCCATGTCTCTTACCTTTAAGCCATATTAATTGCCAGGTTGAAATGATAGGTAAACCCGGTAATGGAATAATATGTAGTTCGTTATTTAATAACTCCCTTTTTATACCTATTAATGGCATAATTGAATAACCAAATCCCGCAAGAATGGCCTGTTTTACGGCTTCATTTGATGTCAGCTCCATTTTTTTTGTTACTCTAATATCATTTCGCTCAATAAAATTTTCCATAATTTTTCTGGTTCCAGATCCTTGCTCTCTATAAATTAAAGGTAAATTTTTAAAGAAATCTTTTAAAGATTGCTCCTTTTCAAGGTGAATTTTGGTCTTTCCAACGAAAAATAACTTATTCTGAAATATGTTCAATTGATCCGTCTGAATGGTTTTTGGCAATACGGAGACCAAGGCAAAATCAACCTTATTAGAATTTAAACTATCAACTACTTTATTTTTATTGGTAACATCCATCATCAGTTCAATACCAGGATGCATTGTTAAAAAGGAAGATAAAAAATAGGGTAAAATATATTTGCCTGTTGAAACCGTTGAAATGGTTAACCGCCCGGATAATTGTCCCCTATAGGCCATAGTTTTAAAATTAATAGCCTGCACTTGTTCTAAAATATTTTCAACCGATTCAGCCACTTCACGCCCAAAGGCCGTTATGTAAATTTTTCTGCCAATTACCTCGGTTAAAGGTATATCAAACTGTTCTTGAAAGTTTTTAAGTTGTATGGAAACGGCAGGTTGGGTAAGATGCAATTCTTCAGCCGCCTTTGTCACACTCTGTGTTTGCACTATTTTAAGAAAAATCTGCAATTGATTGAGAGTATAATTCATAAATATTGTTTATGTAAATAATTGTAAATATAAATAAAAAATTATGAATTAAAACTAACAAATTTGCATGAAATAAAAAAATAATAAAAATGATGAAGTTAACAATTAAATTTTATTTGGTTTTGATTCTTTTCATATTCCTGTTTATTGCTGCGTTTTTAACTAAAGACGTTATTCAAACAAATTTGATTGCCTCCATCGCTCTTCTTTTGTTTATCACAGGGATAAGAAATGTTAGTCGGCAAGCTGTTAAAAAACAGGAGTAAATGTTTGAAGGAAGACGTCTCGTCATTGCCACAAAACATGGAAAGGAAGAAGTTCTTTCACCCATATTAGAAAGGGAATTGGGGGTACATTGTATTACATTACCATCATTTGATTCTGATCTGTTTGGCACTTTTTCAGGTGAGGTGGAACGATTAGACGATGCCATGCTCACTGCCCGATTGAAATGTGAGAAGGCCATGGAAATGGCGCAATGTGATTTAGCTATTTCCAGCGAAGGTTCTTTCGGAAGCCATCCTTCATTTTACTTCCTTCCCGCTGATGATGAAGTTATTTTGCTGGTAGATAAAAAACAAGATGCCTACTTTTCGGCCAGGGAATTAAGTATCGATACTAATTTTAATGGCGCAGAAATTTCTAGCTATGAAGAACTCACCGTCTTCGCTAATAGGTCAAAATTTCCTACACATGGGCTTATTTTGAGAAAATCAAAATCCAGCGGAGAAAATATAATCAAAGGAATCACAGATTGGCCTGTTTTGAAAGAATCTTTTGATCATCTTATAAATGGTAGTTCTTCCCTTTTTGTTGAAACGGATATGAGGGCCATGTACAATCCGTCGAGAATGAAGGTCATAGCATTAGCGGCTGAAAAGTTGGTTGCTACATTGAAATCAACTTGTCCTTCTTGTCATTTTCCCGGATTTTCAATAGCCAAAATAAATGAGGGTTTACCCTGCGAACTTTGCCATTTTCCTACCCGATCCATTATTAGTCACATTTATACATGTCAAAAATGTTTGGAAACAAAAGAAATCTTGTATCCGAATCAGAAAATGGCAGAGGATCCTGCCTTTTGTGATTATTGTAATCCTTAAACTTTAAGCTTACAAACATTTCTTCAAAAGAAACAAAAAAATGAATTTCAATTTACTAGCTGAAAATTTGACTAACCCTGCCTTACTTTTTTTCGTGTTAGGCGTTATTGCAACCTATTTAAAGAGTGATTTAGAAATTCCGCCCAATTCATCTAAATTTATTTCTCTATATCTGCTCATTTCCATCGGATTTAAAGGAGGGCAAGAATTATCACATGAGACCTTTTCAACAAATATTCTTTGGTCTATGGGATTTGGCGTATTTATCTCCATATTCATACCATTTTATACCTTTTTTATACTTAGACGAAAGTTAAATATCTTTGATTCCGGTGCCATTGCTGCGGCTTATGGTTCAGTAAGTGCAGTGACTTTTGTGACAGCAACCGCCTATTTAGAATCTGAGCAACTGCTATTGCACGGTTATATGGTGGCCATAATGGCGCTCATGGAGTCTCCAGCTATCATTATTGGATTAATCCTAATTACTTTCTTTAATAAAGGACGAAAAAACGAAATCGATAAAAAGTTTATCTTTAAACATGCCATGACCAATGGTAGTGTTCTTTTGATTTTGGGAAGTTTGCTCATAGGCTTTCTGGCAAATGCGAAGCAAGCAGAAGGAATTAAGCCCTTTACAAATGACCTTTTCAAAGGATTTTTATCTATTTTTTTATTAGACATGGGTATTTCAAGTGGTAGAAAATTGAAATCCTTTTTTGAATTTGGCTGGTTCCCCGTATTATTTGCCGTATTTATTCCCCTTATAAACGGTTGTATTTTTGCTATTTTAAGCTCCTTTGTGACGTCTGAAATAAGCGACAGATTTATTTTTTCGGTTCTCGCAGCCAGCGCTTCCTACATCGCCGTGCCAGCCGCCATGAAAGTTACCGTCCCTAAGGCAAATCCCGGTCTGTTTCTACCCATGGCCTTAGCCATCACATTTCCCGTTAACATCACCATAGGGTTACCCCTTTATTTTTTCTTAGTCCAACAATTTTAAAAAAAACCGTCTCCGCCAATACATCCCTGTTAGCAAATCACTGCTCGCCCCTGCGAAACACTGCGCAGAACCCTGCAAACTCTGCG
The DNA here is from genome assembly GCA_030728245.1 of Saprospiraceae bacterium. Lineage (GTDB taxonomy): Bacteria > Bacteroidota > Bacteroidia > Chitinophagales > Saprospiraceae > BJGN01. Next base: position 9,904 of record JANQZX010000110.1, read on the forward strand.
TTAAAAATGCGTCCCCGCTCGCACATCCCCGCTCGCACCCACATCCCTAATCCATCCTCTCATCAGATAATTGTCTTTCGTATAAATCTAAATAATAAGGACTAATCTTCAATAACTCCTCATGGGTACCCGAGTGAGCAATCTCTCCATCTTGAAAAACCAAAATCTTATCAAAATTCAAATTCATATAAATTCTATGCGAAATAATAATAGCCGTTTTATCTTTTAACGAAGACTGAAAATAATGTAGAATTTTATTTTCAGTATGGCTATCCACCGCAGACAAACAATCATCTAAAATAAGAATTTCAGGATTTTTCAACAACGCACGGGCAATCGAAACCCTCTGTTTTTGACCACCACTCAAAGTAATTCCCCTTTCGCCCAAAATAGTATTTAATCCATCAGGGAAAGTTTTAATTTCATCAGTGAGAGAAGCATCAAAAATAGCCTTTTCTATTTCAGCATCCGAAGCATCAGGCTTGCCAAAAGTAATATTTTGTTTTAAACTATCTGAAAAAAGAAAAACATCTTGGGGAACATAACCAATTTGTTCGCGTAACCTGCCAAGATCCAAATCTTTAACAGGCACACCATCAAATAAAATTTCCCCTTCAGATACATCATTCATCCTAAGCAATAGCTCAGCAAAGGAAGACTTTCCCGATCCGGTTTTACCTATAATGGCTATTTTTTCTCCCGCTTTAATATGGAGTTGTATGTTTTTTAGGGCACAAATACCCGTATCGGGATAAGTCAAACCCACATTATTAAAAACAATATCACCTTTGAGTTTAAAATCCTCCGTATTTCCCGAGAGAATAGAAGGCTTTGTCTGCATAAACTCATTAATCCTTTTTTGACTTGCGGACGCTTGCTGAATAATCGAGGCAATCCAGCCAATAGACGTTACAGGCCAGGTTAACATATTTACATAAATGACAAATTCCGCAATGTTGCCAGTAGAAATACTTCCATTAACGACCAAGGTACCTCCTGCATAGACGGTAATCAAGGTACTAATGCCAATTAATAAGATCATTAGCGGATAAAACAAGGCATTAATTCTTGCCAAAGAAACAGATTGTTGATTGTACTGCTGACTTTGGGAAGTGAAAAATCCCAGCATAGAATTTTCCTGAGTATAAGCTTTAACTACTCTAATTCCAGCATATACCTCTTGAGCCGTGTTGTTTAAAACGGCTAATTGCTGTTGAATTTCCTCGCTTTTCTTGTGAATGAGATCGCTAACATAATAAATAGATATAGATAAAATAGGTAAAGGGATGAGGCAAAACAGCGTTAATTCAAGGCTAACATTAACCATGGCATAAATGACAAAAGCAAATAAAGAAACCAGATTTATTCCATAGAGAATGGCCGGTCCCAGATACATACGCACCTTATTTACATCTTCCGTGATTCTGGCCATCAAATCACCCGTTTTGTTCCTTTTGTAAAAGGCAAGATCCAGTATTTGATAATGCTCAAAGATTTCCTTTCGCATATCATATTCAATCAATCGGGACATAACAATGATGGTTTGCCTCATGAAATACATGAATAAGCCCATAAGGCCAGCGAAAAGTAGCACAAATAATCCAAAAATTAATAATTGTTTTCCCAGAATGGTCTCTAAGCTTTGTTGAAGTTTGGATCCTTCAAAATTTCGATAAAGGCTTACATTATGAATCACCAGATCTAATGCTTCCCTGATGGCCTGCGGTTGTAATACCCGGAAATAATTGGATAGAGAAACGAAAAAAATGCCCCCCAGAAAGTGCCAGCGATATTTCCAAAAAAAATGATTTAAAACATATAAATGATTCATCTAATCTTTTTTATATTGGATTTGAATATTGTTTAAATAATAAAACCAGCCTCTCTGAGACTGGTTTTATGTGGAGATAATGGGATTCGAACCCATGACCCCTTGCATGCCATGCAAGTACTCTAGCCAACTGAGCTATACCCCCAAAATATTCGACGAAAATAAGTAATTAAGATTTACTTTCCAACATTATATTCATTTTATTAACAAGTTATTTAAAATCTTTATTTTGGTGATGGTTTATTTTTTTAGTAGTTGCAACTTTTTGCAAGATGTTGCGATATTTATAGTGTAAATTTGTATATTGTTGCATAGTACTTACTTATATGGAAAGAATTACAGAAATGGCTTCGACTTACCGGCATTTGGATAAAATGTCCGTTAATGAGTTGTTAGTGAATATGAATCGGGAAGATCGGACCGTTCCCGATGCAGTCGAAAAGGCCATTCCTCAAATAGAAAAACTGGTGCAGGCTATTGTGCAAAAAATGCAAAATGGAGGCCGCTTATTCTATATCGGAGCAGGAACCTCTGGCCGATTGGGCGTTTTAGATGCCTCTGAATGCCCGCCTACCTATGGCGTACCCAAAGATTTGATTATTGGAATTATCGCCGGAGGAGACACAGCGCTTAGAAACTCGGTAGAGGCGGCAGAAGATAATCATCTGCAGGCCTGGCACGATTTGAAGGTTTTTGACATTGATGCAGCTGATATTGTCGTCGGAATTGCCGCTTCGGGTACTACGCCTTATGTTATCGAAGGATTGAAAAAATGCAGAAGTGAGGGAGTCGCAACCGCTTGTATTACTTGTAATCCTCAATCTTTGCTCGCAGAGGTTTCAGACTTTCCCGTTGAAATAGTTACCGGTCCTGAGTTTGTTACCGGTTCAACCAGAATGAAAGCTGGTACCGCGCAAAAACTTGCTCTCAATATGATTAGTACTGCTGTGATGATTCAGATGGGGCGCGTTTTAGATAATATCATGGTTGATATGCAGTTGAGTAACCATAAATTAATAGATAGAGGCATTAAGATGATTATGAAGCAATTAAATGTGTCTTACAGTGAAGCAAATAATCTGTTGCAGAAACATGGGAATGTGCGCAATGTGCTGAATAATCATGCTCAAAGTTCAGATGTCAATGCATAATGATAGGTCTCCTTTAAATATCCTCTTGGTAGAAAGTGGTGCGACAAAAGCAAATTGGGCGCTTCTCTCCAATAATGAATGTGTTTTTAAAGAAAAATCACCCGGCTTAAATCCTTATTTTCTTACCGATCAGGAATTGACCGATCAGTTTATTAGTGTAAGGAAAAAACTACCAAAAGAAATTCATCACATCTATTTTTATAGCACAGGTTGTGGTGCAGAGGATCAGAAAAAACGGGTGGCCACCCTCCTCGATAGGGTTTTTCAACCCGTCCATAGTGCTTACGTAAATACTGATATTATTGCTGCTGCTCGTTCAATTGGTCCGCATAATACTGGCCTGGTTGGTATTCTTGGCACTGGATCTAACGCCTGTTTTATAAAAAATGGAGAGATTGATTCCTCAGCAGGTGGCTTCGGATTTATCTTAGGCGACGAGGGGAGTGGGGCTGCTTTGGGGTTATTGCTTCTCACCGGTTGGCTAAAAAATGAACTGCCTCCGGATATTCAGTTGCTTGTAAATAGTGACTTGCACCTCGACAAAGCGGAAATTTTTCAGGCAGTGTACAAAAATCCTTTCCCCAGCAGATATCTGGCCAGTTTAGCTCCTTTTTTCTTTAAACATAAAGATTTACCCTGGATAAAAGATAGGGTGAAAGAACAATTTGATTGGTTTGTGAAAAGATATTTTTTAACGCTGATAGATGAAAATCAGTCTGTTAAAGTATATTTAATTGGCTCTGTTGCTTATTTTTTTAGCGCTATTATGAAAGAGGTACTTAAAGAACATCATCTTGAATTAGGCGATATTGTTAAAGATCCAATGGACGGATTGATAGCTTTTCATACCCATCATTTGGGGTAGGATGTTTTATATGTTCGATTATTGCATTTTATTGAATAAAAAAAGATAATAAATGGCATTAAGTTGCAAAAAATAGGGCAATATTTGATATTTTAAGATTTATATTTCTTATTATTGCATTATGTTAAAATTAATAATTTGAATTTTACCATTATTTTTGACGATAATACATAATCTATTTCTTGAACACATAAGCAGATTCTGCTAACTAACCACCCTTTTAAAATGTTATTATCAGGCAATCTATTCCCAAAAAAAGAGTAGATTGCTTTTTTATTTAATATAGCCATGTTAAAAAAAGAAAGACTTTCATTGATTTTGAGGGAGGTGAATATTCACAATAAAGTTATCCTCTCTGATTTGAGTCAGAAATTGGGTGTTTCTGATGATACCATTCGGAGAGATCTTCAGGAACTTGCCGATGATGATAAGTTAATTAAAGTCAGAGGTGGGGCTTTGAGCAAGTCCTATCAGGCTTATTCCTATAAGGAAAACGATATTTATGCTTATCAGGAAAAAACGATGATCGCCAGAAAAGCCATTAGTATGCTCAAAGATGATATGTTGGTTTTGATATCAGGCGGCTCAACAAATTTAGAAATTGCCAGAATCCTTCCTCCAGAGTTGCGCGTAACTTTCGTCACCGTGAGTTTGTCAACGGCTATGCAATTAATGGAACATCCAAATAGTGAAACCTTATTTATTGGGGGAAATCTCTCGAAAAGTGCAAAAATTGCCGTTGGAGGTGAAGTCATTCAGCATTTAGGCGAAATTCGACCCGATATTTGCTTTTTGGGTGTCAATGGCATTGATGCAAAAGAGGGGCTGACGGAGCTTGAAATGGAGATTGTTACCGTTAAAAGGGCCATGATAAAAGCGTCAAGGAAGGTGTTCGCCTTAGCTATTTCTGAAAAATTAAATTCTGTAAGGAAAATGAGGGTTTGTAATCTTTCAGAAATAGATGGCATTATCACGGAACTTAATCCGCAGAATCCTATCCTTGCGCCCTACCATAATCTGAAAATTCAAATTATTTAATGAATTAATTTGGGTCAACGTCAATGACAAATCTTACCGAGGAAAAAGATTTATTATTTCTAAGCAATTGTTGTGCACCCAATAGCATGTCTTTCGCCTCTTTTAATTTACTATTTCCATTGTCTAATTTTAATAAAAAATCGATGAGATAGTTATTTCTTACCCGGCCAATATAGGGAACAGCCGGACCTTTCAATCGGTTGCCAAAGATGGGAAATAAATAGTCTTTCAATGAGTTAGCTGCCTGGTTAACGGTATCAGGATCAACGTGTTTCAGGGAAATACGGATTAGCCTTTTAAATGGCGGATAATGAAATTGTTCTCTTTCAGTGAGTTCCCTTTCATAATATCTTTCTGTTTCATTTTCCAGAATATCGATGAGAACGGGACTGGAAATATTCATGGACTGAATATAAACCTGACCTTGGCGCGCTCTTCTTCCCGCCCTTCCACTTACCTGAGTCATTAATTGAAAAGCTCTTTCCCCTGCTCTGAAATCGGGATATTGCATTAATTGGTCAGCACTCAAAATACCAACCATGCCTACGTTTGCAAAATCTAATCCTTTTGTAACCATCTGTGTACCAATCAAAATATCCAATTCTCCTTCCTCAAATTCCTGAATTAAACGGTTATGTGCAAATTTAGATTTTACGGTATCCATATCCATACGCGCTATTCTGGCCTCCGGTAAAATTACTTGTAGCTCGGCTTCAATTTTTTCGGTACCAAATCCTTGAAGTAGTATTTCCTTACTTCCGCAGGCGGGACATTGCGTTGGTGCAGGGGTATAATATCCGCAATAGTGACATTTTAATCCTTGTCTCGATTTATGATAGGTTAAACTGACATCGCAATGGATACATTCTGAATGCCAGCCACATGTAGTACAGCGCAGGGTAGGGGCAAAGCCTCTCCGATTTTGAAATAAAATGATTTGCTCCTTATTGGTTAGCCGCTCCCGCATCGCCTCAAGGATTGTTTCAGAAAACTCCTGAATCATTCTTTTATTTTTCTTCTCCTCCACCAGATTTATCATCGTTACTTTTGGAAGAATGGTACCACCATATCGCTCATCGAGTTTTACCCAGCCATATTTGCCGGTTTTACTGTGATAATAGGATTCCAAAGAAGGTGTTGCTGTTCCCAAAATTACAGGTGATTTCCAAATATGGGCTAAATAAATAGCGGCATCGCGACCCTGATATCTCGGATTTGGTTCATTTTGTTTGTAGGAAGGATCATGTTCCTCGTCCACAATGATTAATTTCAGATTGGAAAATGGCAGAAATAGAGAGGATCTGGCGCCAACCAATAATGGTTTTCCATCTTTCACCTGCTGCCAGCTTTCAACCCGCTGCTTGTCTGTTAATCTGGAATGGTAAACCAGTACTTTGTCGTGAAAAACAGCTTGTAATCGGCTGGTAACCTGGTTTGACAGGGCAATTTCTGGCAGAAGGTACAAAATCTGCCCACCCTGACTAATTACCTCATGCATAAATTTCATGTAAATCTGCGTCTTCCCACTTCCTGTAATGCCCTGAAGTAAAACTACCTTATTTTCCTGATGAAAATCCTGAATAGCTTGATACGCTATCGCTTGCTTGGGGGTTAATTTTATTTCATTTTCAATCCCTTCCTTCCATAAGGGCTTATGGTACAGAATTTCATCGACTTGTAAAATATTTTTTTTGACCAATGCAGAAAGAACCGAGCCATCCACCCCTGACCTTTTCAACAACTCCTTTCTGGTTACCTGGCTTTTTTCATTTTTCAATTGGAAGTAGGTCAAAAGTAGTTTTTCTTGCTTGGGAGATTTACTTATTTTAGTGAAAAGGGAACCAATTAACTCCTGTTTCGATGAATAAGGCTCCTGGAGGTTTACAAAAAAAACGGTGGGTGGTTTATAAGGGTCTTTGAGATCTTCCTTAATTTCAATAAAGCCTTTTTCAATTAGATTTCTGATAACCGGGTAAATGGTTTTGATGCCCAACATATCTTGTATGTCCTGAAGATGAAGATATTCTCTTCCTGAAAGGGCTTCAATAATAAGGTACTCCTTATCGGGTAAAGAAAGAGGGTCAAAAGGTAACTGGGGGAGTAAAATGATTAACGATTCACTGGAAAGTTTTAGATTGGAGGGAAGGGCTGCCTGCATAATTTCCCCCAGACTACAGCAATAATAGGTGGACATCCAGGTCCAGAATTGTATCTGAAATACATTCACCAAAGGTTTTTCGTCAATTAAACTCAACAGATATTTTGGCGTATGACCTTCTGGTTTTGTATTATTTATGCTATAAATGATGGCAGCGTACCTCTTTTTTTTACCGAATTGGACTTCTACACGCATTCCAATGGTAACCTTAGAAACCAATTCCTCCGGAACGGCATAAGTATATAGTCTATCCAGCGCTAAGGGTAAAATGACGGTACAATAAGTAAGGCTGCCAGCAATATGTAGGGAATCAGGCATGGTGATTTCCTCTTTCATCTTTTTTTTCCAAAAATACGATAACTAAGTTAAAATACGCTACAAGTCTTGTTTTCATAAATTATGCCTTACCCCCTTTTTTTTAAACTTAAAAACCTTACATTTGGAGTAAGTAACCATTTATGCTTTAAGTTTATGAAAATGAATATTTCAACACCTGTTTTTGGACTTTTATCCTTTCTTTTCCTCTTTTTTTCGTCTTGCACTGAAAAGGAGCTGGTAGCGCCAAGGGTTGATTCCACTATATATAATCAATTGCAAGGCAAATTGATGGATGCAAAGCCTGGCGATGTTATTGAAATACCCGCAGGTACTTTCTATTTTGACAGGCCTCTTTCATTAGAAGGTATTCCTGGAGTTACCATTCGTGGTGCAGGTAAATTGAATACCGTTATTTCCTTTTTAGGCCAAAAGGTAGGGGCAGAAGGTATAAGAATTATCGCTGATTCTGTGACACTTAGCGATCTTACCGTGCAGGATACAAAAGGCGATGCCATTAAAATTCAAGATGCCACCTCGGTTACCTTAAGAAATATTCGGACTACATGGACAGGTGGGCCAAAAGAGTCAAATGGTGGCTATGGCATATATCCTGTGGCATGTAAAAATGTTTTAATCGAAGGTTGTGAGGCTTCCTACGCCTCTGATGCAGGTATTTATGTGGGTCAATCAACCGATGTGATTGTGAGAAATTGTCATGCACACGGAAATGTGGCAGGCATCGAAATTGAAAATTGTAAGCATTCTGCCGTTTTTAATAACCTTGCAGAAGGGAACACAGGAGGTATTCTCGTTTTTGATTTGCCAGAATTACCCGCCGGAAATGGCTTCGATTGCAGAGTATATAATAATGTTATCCGCAATAATAATTTAGCGAATTTCGCACCAAAAGGAAATATCGTGGGTATCGTTCCCGCCGGTACTGGTATCATTCTCCTCGCCGCAAAATCAGTGACTATTTATGATAATCAAATACTTGGACACAAGACCATTGGAACAGCCATAGCAAGTTATGGGATTACTCAAAAGAAATATAAGGACATTAATTATAATCCTTATACTTATAATATTTCCCTTCGAAATAATATTTATAAAAGGTCAAAATCTTTCCCGGATTGGAGAAGTGATTTTGGTAAAATGGTGATTATGCTCTTCTGGGGAAAATCGCAGGATATCCTTTATGATGGTATCCTTAATCCCGAATGGTCAGGTAAAAATCCAATGTTTCTTTGTATTGAACAAAATCAACCCGACCTGCGTTTCGCCAATGTTGATGCCGGAAACGATTTTAATAAGGTGGTGACTGATAAGTCTGTTCATATATGTAAAAAATAAAAAGGGTAAAATGTCTGTTTTTCACAAAATATCTTTTCT
>JANQZX010000111.1 GCA_030728245.1 Saprospiraceae bacterium
CCATTTGCATTTTCAGGTTGATACAAAGTAAGGATTGGAACGGACGTTTGTCGAAAAAAGCGGATACCATTAGGTCTGGTTTCTATCTCCTCCTGACTATCCATTGTTATGGAATAAGGTATGTTTCCATTATATAATGGAAATTCCTTTTGACCTGAAAGCGATCCGTGAGATAGTAAGCTACCAACCATAAATAAAAATAGGGGCCTTATAAACATGGTTTATTCAATTTGCGTATTTATATTCATGAAAAATACGAAAAATGCGGCACCAAATCCTATTATTACTATATTTTATTATCACTTTTTTATTACCCAACCAAACCACAGGACAGGATAAAGAACCATTTTTAGTTGTTTTAGGTGTTGCACAAGATGGAGGTTTTCCTCAGGCAGGCTGCAAAAAATCGTGTTGTGAAAAAAGTTGGATTAATCTAAACAAAAGGGAATATGTGAGTTGTGTTGCCTGGGTTGACCCAATACGCAAAAAATACTGGTTATTTGATGCTACACCTGATATGCCTGAACAAATGCATTATTTATCGGAGAAATATAACGTCGAACTGGGGGGCATTTTTCTAACGCATGCGCACATTGGACATTATACCGGACTCACGCATTTGGGTAGAGAAGTTATGGGAACGAAAAATATTCCCGTTTTTGCGCTTCCGCGAATGCACAAATATTTATCTGAACATGGGCCCTGGAAACAATTGGTGGAATTAAAAAATATTCAATTAATCCCTCTGGAAGCAGATGTACCTATTCAAATAGCCGATTGGTTTGAAGTAACTGCCATTAAAGTACCTCATAGGGATGAATTTTCTGAAACAGTCGGTTTTATTGTCAAAGGCAATGTAAAATCCTTCTTTTATTTACCAGACATTGATAAATGGGAAAAATGGGATCGTTCCATTGAAAAATATATCAGCGAAACAAATTACTCCTTCTTAGATGGTACTTTTTATAATGCCCTTGAATTACCCGGTAGAAATATGTCTGAAATTCCCCACCCTTTTATCATTGAAAGTATGGAAAGATGGAAAGATTTACCGCTTATCGAAAAAAATAAAATCCACTTTATTCATTTGAACCATACCAACCCCCTACTCCAAAATAATCACCCCTATAAAAAAAATCTTCTCCTGTCTGGATACAACATCGCAAAAATGGGGAATATCTATTATGATCGATGATGGAGATGATGATTTGGCATTGACAGGCAAGAGACATGTGAATCCGCTGGATTCATGAAACAAGTAAGAGTGTGATACCCCTTAGGGATACCCAATGGACATAATCCCGGAGGGATTACATGTCTATAGCTTTTTGTGAAACATCCCGATGCCACAACAAAATCATTGCATGTGAAACATCCCAATATTAAAACAAAATCATTGCATGTGAAACATCCCCAATATCATATCGTGATTATGATTAATCAACCGTTCTGATGGTGGTAGATTCCTGTATCCAGCAACCGATATAAAATTTTTCTCCAGTTTTCAGGCCACGAATAAAGACATCTTCTTTATTGGGCATAAAGCGAGTATATTGATTAATCATTTTATTTGCTTCAGCGGCAAAAGAGGGGTCGGTATTTCTGGCTTTAACCCAGGAATCTATAGCTACCCAAACGACTACTTGACTCTCCCAACCTCTGCCAGGACCGCAAAGAGGGCCACTGGAGGCATACATTCTGCCGATAAGAATATAAGGCTCTCCCCAGTTTGGTCTTGCTGCGGCGGCCTCTAAAGCCAATTGTCTTGCCTTTGTAAAATTTTTCTTATGAACATAATAGACCTTTGCAGCTAAAAGTATGAGTTCACCCTTTTTTATCACATCATCCACTTCCTTTGAGGCTTTCAGAAAACCCTCTATAGCACAAGAGTAGTCCGCATCTCTGAGACAAATAAAGGCTAGTTCTGCGGGACCCTTTTCCGGTGCACATTTTTCATTTCCCTTTTGAATTAATGCGGCAAATTTTTCTTCAACATCTGAACATCCCGCAAATTTTAACCTGCTATAAACTTCTCTGATAACCTCACAATCGTCGGAGGCGGCTAAAAACTGCGGATAATATTTATCCATAAAATAATTACAATCGTAAAAGCCTTTCACTGTTTCGAAAACCTCCATTCTGAGCGGCAAATATTCTTCAATAACTTTCCATCGCAAGCAAGAAGATCCTTCGCATTCCGCTAAACCCTTTTTTAGTCTGTTAGACAAAGCTAACGAATACTTTCTGGCCTCCTCCAAAGGTATTTCATTTGAAAAATACAAATCGACCAGCAAAGAAGTGAATGGATTCAGCACAAAATCGGGGACTTCCTCTCCATCAAGATCCCATGCTTTTTTAAAAAGGTCATAAATTTCCTTTTTTGAAGCCCTTTGTTGATAAGTAAAAAACAAATCGAAACCTTTCCTGGCGGGAACATATCCACCAGCTGGGTAACATTCTTCGATTCTGTCATACAAAGCAAATATTTTATGTATCCAATCTTCTTTTTTTAGAGAATCTTTCTCAAGTTCTAAAAAATGTTCATAAAAGCGAATACCATCTGCCAGAACTGTATTTCTTTTACCATCAGCTGCGGGTGCCAGTTCATAAACTTTTACCCAATATTCATAAGCCTGATTCCAATCGGTTTCTTTTAAAAAATCCCTATAAAGGACAAAACTTCGAAGCGCCTCCTGAGGATTCTCAGATTGATCAAAAGTGGCACAAAATCCTTTTGGTCTTTCCACTTTTGGCAGGGTATCAGTGACGGGCACGCTTACCGTGGTATTGACCACCTTCATTTTAGGTGAGCAACTTAATAAGGTTGTTAACAATAACAGATTAGAAAAAAAGCTAAGGAACTTCATAAGAAAAGATTTAAAAGTAAAGGCCTTGTCCCGAAAAAGGAACAAGGCCTTTCGGCAAACCTAGCAATTGGTTTGAAATTAATTATATCTAAGCGTAACTGTTTCGCCTATCCAACAACCTGTTGATACTCTTGCCCCTTCCGCCATACCTCTCATGTGCGCCTCATCCTTTGGGGGAATCGATGCACCATAAAGGGATATTTTCTTAGATGCCTCGGCAGCAACCTCCGAGTCAATATTTCTTGCCTGCGCATATTTTTCTATGGCAGCGAGAACTGCTAAGCCTCTTGAGTAACCGTCGGAGCCACAATTTCTACTGGTAGAAGCGTACATATCGCCAATTAGGAGATATGGCCTACCCCAATTTGATTTCAACGAAGCCGCTTTACGTGCATTTTCTCTTGCTGGACCGTAAGATTTTAACTGACGGAACTGAATAGAAGCAATACCGAGGTAATAATCTGCCTTTTTGCTATCATCTGTTTCACTGGCAATAGCTTCCTGGTATTTGGCGATAGCCTGGCTAAAATTTCCTTCTTCATAAAACTTTCTTGCAGCCATTCCAGGATTTTTAGCTAGAAAATCCTCTTGCATAGCAGCGTTCATATCAGCTGCTTTAGCCTCGTATTTAGTTTTCAACTCCATCATGATAGGATCGGTATCAGCGCAACCCTGTGTTTTCAATTTATTGAAAGTATAGCGAATGGTAGCTAAATCTTCTGGATTTTCCTGATAAGCCGGGACCAATTTTGCTTTAAAATAGTCACAATCAAATATTTTACCTTCAACTTCAGCCAGAGGAACCTCCATTCTTGCATACGAGGCCTCATAATATTGACCATATTTCTCATTATTAGAAATATTGTAGTCAGCAATTTCCTGTGATTTTTCCACTAAGAATCTTGCATCAGCCTGTGTCATCAAATTATTTTTGAACATATAATTTACGACTAGACCAATAGGCTCCAAAATAATATATTCAGCAGAGTTACCCGCTTTTTCAATAGCATTTTTGAATGCTGCTGCTGTTTCTGCACTGTAACCATAAGAAGGCATATAGAACATATCAAATGCCTTTCTGCTTAAAGCATAACCAATTTCCTTTGGATAACAAACAGCCATTTGGTCATAAAGAGAAAGAATAAGTTTATCAGCGGCCACTTTAGCTGCATCATCTGTTGATTTCTCTTTTTTAGCCTTCATTATCTCTACGCCATCCACATAGTGATTTGCTCTTTGTCCATCAGCCATTGGGGCAATTTCGTAAGCTTTTAGCCAATTATCATAGATAATACCGAATGATACATCATCTAATTTAGCCAAATCGGCGGCTGTTTTACCTTTTACCATTTGCCTGTAAAGTACGTGAGCCTCTTTGGCTTCTGTTTCCCGAGGGCTACCCACCCAAGAATTACACTGAGCATTAGCATTATTAAACAAAGTAAGTAAGAGGAGTAGTGGAAGAACTCCATGAGATAGAACCTTCATAATTAGTTAAATTTACGTTTGTAAAACCAGGTATTGTCGTTTAGTGAAAATCCAGCTGTTAGTTGGATGTAAGTTTCTCTTAATGCTTCCTTCAGTCCAAAACGACCTACTTCCAAAGATAAATCTACGAAAGAGGGAGTTTGCCGGGGAACCACAATAGGAAGACCTAATCCCATAGTAAAGCCGTATTGAAGTAGAGATTTTCCATTTACTGTTCGGGGGTCTGTTCCATAAAATGCGCCTAATCTGTAACTCATACGCCTGCTATATTTATTATAAGAAGCGTACTCTGGAATTAATTCACCCCCAAATCTAAAGAAATAATTATCAAAAAGTTTATCTGATTTTGCAGTCAACTCATAATTGGACCATTTTCCGACAGTATATTCTGCACTGATTCTAAGTTTATTATACCGTTCAAAAGTAAGCCCCATACCAAATTCCATGGGAAGCTGTCCTGTTTGAATATTATCAAATTCTCTTAAAATAGTATCAATTATAGTAGTGGTAAGAAATAATTCCCTTCTGTAAAAACGACTGGCATTGGTCTGCACAGAACCTCCCATGGTATAAGTACCCGAAATGAGAAGCCTTTTATAGTCTGAAACTGATTTATCCTTATCTTTTTTCTTACCAAAATCAATAGCAGCCTGAAAACCCGCTTTTAATCTAAGACCACTTAAACTAATATCGTCTGCCAATTCCGTACCATAAGCAATAGAAGAAGAATCTAATTGTAAACGTCGAGAATTAGTTATTTTACCAAACAAATAAGCCGTTTCTAATCCCACAGCTATACTTTTATACCTAAAGCCATTTGACCACGCAAGTTTGTAAGTACCGCCGGTTCCTTTCAAGGTATTGGTTGCAGTACCGAAACCTGGATTTTCAATGGTAGATTTTACATCGTAACCTACATAAGTGTACGGTACTAAAGTAAAGGCCATACCAATTCCCGAGGTAGGCTGTTGTCTTTCCAACGATTCATTAATAGGGTTACGCATGGGAAAACCAAGACTTAGATACTGTATATTTCCGCTCCAGGCGTCATCCCTCTCACCTTTACCGTTATCCAGGATATTATATTTAGAAAATATACCACCTTCAAAAGCCGTAACTCTCAAGAAACCAAGGGAGGCTGGATTTTGCGGATTGAGATGCGTCGGATCATTATACCCTACGCCAATTCCTCCCATACCAGCTGCCGCGGCAAAATATCCCGGATAATAGTTCCCTATGCCTAACCTGGAATAGGGCGAGTTATATTTGGGAATAATACTCGACGTGGACTGTCCAGCTAGCTGTAGAGCTCCCAGTAACGATAGTCCAATGACTAGAAGCCATACTTTATTGTTTAATTTAGCCATTTGAGCCACAACGTTTATTTTATATAATGATGCTAAAAATTGCCATTTAGTTGGTTTGTGGAATTAATGCCTGAAATGTCTAATTCCCGTTATCACCATTGCCATATTATGTGCATCACAAAAATCTATACTTTCTTGATCTTTAACTGATCCACCTGGTTGAATCACTGCTTTGATACCCGCCCGTTCAGCCACTTCTACACAATCGGGAAAGGGGAAGAAAGCATCCGAAGCCATCACAGCACCATTCAGATCAAACCCATATTTATTTGCCTTAACCACCGCTTGTTCCAATGCATCGATTCTCGATGTCTGACCACAACCCATGCTTAAAAGCTGATTATCTTTAGCCAGCACAATAACGTTCGATTTCAGGTGTTTACAACATTTTGCTGCAAACATCATATCTCTCCACTGATTTTCCGTAGGCTCCAACTTTGTTGCTACTTTACAAATCTCCCTTTCTTCCGTTACAACGTCATTTTCCTGAACGATTACACCATTTAACAAGGATTTAACGCTAATGTTTTGAATTTTAGGTTTTTTTAACTTAAGTAAAATTCTGTTTTTCTTTTTACTTAAAAAATTTAATGCGTCTTCAGCAAAGTTTGGCGCAATTAAAACTTCGTAAAAAAGATGATCTATCTCCACCGCGGTAGCCATATCAATGGACACGTTTGATATAAAAATCCCCCCAAAGGCAGAAACAGGATCGGCAGCCAAGGCAGCCAGCCAAGCTTCTTTGATGGTCGATCTGGTGGCTACACCGCAAGGATTGGTATGTTTTAGAATGACCATCGTTGGCCCATCCTTTTCAAACTCAGAAATCAATCCAACGGCAGCGTCTATATCTGTTAAATTATTGAACGATAATTCTTTTCCTGCTAATTTTTCGAACATATCATCAAAATCTCCGTAAAAAACGGCTTTTTGATGTGGATTTTCACCGTAACGAAGATCGACCCTATTATTTTCAGTAAGGCGCAAAGATTCCGAAAAGGTTTCATCTCCTTGAAAGTAGGCATAAATAGCTGCATCATACTGTGAAGTAACGCCAAAAGCAGCCCTGGCAAATGATAAACGCTCAGCAAGAGTTGTTGACCCAGCATTTTTTTCTAAAGCCTCTACTAAAGGTTTATAGGATAACTTAGATGGAATAACCACCACATCATTGAAATTTTTAGCAGCGGCTCTAATTAAAGAAATACCTCCAATATCAATTTTTTCAATGATTTCCGCTTCACCTGCACCTGAAGCAACCGTTTCCTCGAACGGATATAAATCGACAACCACTAGATCGAAAGGAGGAATATCCATTTCATTTAATTCCGCCAGATGTCCTTCTTCGCGTCGGGCAAGAATGCCGCCAAAAACTTTTGGATGCAGTGTTTTAACTCTTCCGTCAAGAATAGAAGGATATCCCGTTAGTGATTCAACCGTTATAACCGGAATGCCCAGATTTTCCAAATAGGCTTGAGTGCCACCTGTGGAGTATATTTCTACACCGTAATGATGGAGCAACTTAGCTAATGATTCTAAGCCTTCTTTTGAGTAAACGGATATTAACGCACGAGAAATTGGAATTAGCGACATAGTAGTTGTGATAACAATAAATATTTTCGCAAACTTAGTTATAAAATTGAATTAATTGATAAATATTGTGGAAACAAAATTTTGGATATTACCATAAGCGACAAACATTATAGCATTCCTTTATTAAAACAATTTCTACAACGTGGTTCATACAGCTGTTTTTCGCCCACCAGCACCTTATCTTCCACGTCAACCAGTCGATAAGAATATGAGGCTAATTGTCCGCAATGGGGACAAATGGCATGCACTTTAGTAATATATTCAGCGGTAGCTAAAAGGGCGGGAATAGGTTCAAAAGGAATCCCCTTATAATCCATATCCAACCCGGCAACTATCACCCTAATACCTCTATTGGCCAATTCTTTACAGACAAAAACAAGTTCGTTGTCAAAAAATTGAGCCTCATCAATACCGACAACCTCCTTATCCTCTACTAAAGAGAGAATATCCATGGACCGATGCACCACAATTGAAGGTATTTGATTTGCGTCATGAGAGACTACTTCATTGTAAGCGTATCTGTTGTCTGTAGCAGGCTTGAAAATTTCAACCTTTAGATTTGCTATCCGTGCCCTTTTCAAACGCCTGATTAACTCCTCTGTTTTGCCTGAAAACATTCCTCCACATATTACTTCAATCCATCCCTTAGGATTACCTGTAATGTAGGGTTCAATAAACATATTATCCTTATTTTATTAAAATATTAAACAAATGATAAATTTTATTAATTTTCATTGTCTAATTTCCATTTGGGAAGTTAAAATTAGATATTTGTGCGTTATAAACAAATCAACTTTAGGATAGATGTAAAGAATATTTGCTAAAGTCAACCTGAAAATGTATCATGGACAAGGAAAAAGCACGCGTGTTGATACACAAAATAAATGCGCTCTATAAAAATATCGATGCGAATACACCCGGCGTTTCCCCCCTGGAAAGAGACCTGATGCTAAGCTATTTAAGGCAGTTTTACGAAACCATCGCATTGAGCCAAAGTCAAAATAAAGCGCCTGTTAAGGAAGTACAACCGGAGAAGGAGGTAATGCCTATCAAAGAGATACAGCCCGAAAAGGAAATCCAAGCGGTGAAGGAAGTGCAGCCGGTGAACGAGGTAAAAAGAGAAACGGGTTTATTGGGACGTGAGCGTGGGGTAGCTAATTTTGAACCTGAGAAAAAAAAATCCGAACCAGTAGCCCCTCCGGTGACTCCTCAACCTGCTGAACCCTTATCAGATAACGAGTTAGCCCATTTGTTTATATGGCAAGAACCTAGTAATTTAGCAGAAAGATTAGCTAGTCAAGCTATTACTAATTTAAGTTTTTCCACGTTTAGTATGAATGAACGTCTTTTGTACACCAATGATTTATTTGGAAAAAATAGTGCAGAAATGGAAGAAGCGGTAAAGATGTTAAATAATTTTACTCACTTTGACCAGGCAAAAGTATTTTTACTGAATATTGGCCGTCAACACGACTGGCATAAAGAGGAAAGAAAAGACGCAGCAAAATCATTTATCAATACGGTTCGCCGACGATTCTTATAATTAAGCATAATTTAGAACTATGAAAAAAATTGGAGTATTTACTTCAGGCGGTGATGCACCTGGCATGAACGCTTGTATTCGCGCCGTAGTTAGGTCAGCATTGAAAAGAGGCCTCGAAGTAGCAGGTATCTATCGCGGTTATCAAGGTCTCATAGAAGGTGACATTAAAAATATGGATTCACACTCCGTTTCTTCCATTATTAATACGGGGGGAACTATCCTGAGGTCTGCCAGAAGTAAAGATTTTATGACCCCCGAAGGTAGAAAACTAGCTTATCAAAACCTTAAAGGCGCGGGTATCGACGGCATCGTGGCTATCGGTGGCGACGGAACTTTTACAGGGGCAGATATTTTTATGAAGGAATTTCCAGATATAAAAATCGTAGGCTGTCCGGGTACTATCGACAACGATTTAGCGGGAACGGATCATACTATCGGTTTCGATACCGCTATTAATACGGCGATGGACGCCATTGACAAAATTAAAGATACTGCCAACGCTCATGACCGATTATTCTTTGTTGAAGTGATGGGTCGCGATGCCGGTTATATTGCCATGGCCGCAGGCATTGCCACCGGTGCTGAAGCGGTATTGGTTCCAGAGCATAAAACAAATTTAGATGATTTGGTTAAGGTGCTGCAAAATGCTCACGATAGAAAAAAGAACTCTAGTATTGTAGTTGTTGCCGAAGGAGATGAGGCGGGTGGAGCTTATCAAATTGCTGATTATGTAAAATCTAAATTAGATATTTTTGAAATAAAAGTATCCATCTTAGGACATATTCAACGAGGAGGCAGTCCCACTTGTTTAGAAAGAGTGCGGGCAAGTAGAATGGGCGTTGCCGCCACAGATGCACTCCTCGAGGGTAGATCTGGTGTAATGATTGGCATTATAAATAATGAAATTGCCTACACCCCTTTTGAAAAGGCTATTAAAAAAGCGGGAGATATTTCACCTAAGTATTTAGATCTTATCAAAGATTTAAATTGATAATCAACACCAATTAATGAAGTCTAAAAAACCAAATTCATTTTTTCAAAGCCTGAAAATAGCTACCCTGACGGTTTCAATCCTATGGCTAGTTCATTTGGTTACCTTCCTGACTTTCATTGATTTAGGCAATTTAGGTATATTTCCAAGAACCGATTTTGGGATAAAAGGCATATTATTTAGTCCGTGGATTCATGGTAATTGGTCACATTTGATGTCCAATACCCCACCCCTTTTTGCCCTTATGACCCTTATTTTATTTTTCTACAGGAGAATATCTTTTCCTGCCCTGTTCCTTATATATTTCCTAACGGGCAGCCTCGTATGGTTATTTGGAAGACAGGTATTTCATATCGGGGCCAGTGGTGTTATTTACGGATTAGTAGCGTTTGTTTTTTGGTTGGGTATATTCAGAAGAAATATTCGCTCTATCGCGTTGGCCATATTGGTCGGATTTTATTACGGGTCGATGATTATTGGTATTTTCCCTGGCCAGGAAGGTATCTCATGGGAAAGTCATTTGTTGGGCGCAATATCAGGAATGATAACCGCTTTTCTGTTTAAAAATACAGAGGAAGAGGAAGATTATAATGAACGCCGTCGGAAAAAACTTTTCGAAAAGCAGGAAAAAGAATTCTTTTTACCAAGGGAAACCTTTGAGCAGGCACCGCAAAAAGATGGTTGGTTTCAAAACAGGACGTGATTTTTGCCCCGGTAAACATTAAATATATAGAACCAAGATAATTAGGTAACATAAATAATGTCCCCAATTATCTTGGAAATATCGGTTTATGCCCTGAAAATGGCGTAGCGTTCCTTGTATAACTTTTGCAATTTCTTTCTTGCAAAAAATATTCTACTTTTGATTGTACCTAGTGGAGAACCCAACTCCTCCGCTATCTCCTCATATTTATACCCGTCAAAAGCCATTAGGAACGGTCTTTTGAAATCTTCAGGTAAACCTTCAACCAGTACCATTAATTCGCTAAAAATAATGTCTGTTTCCCCGGCGTTAGGCTCATTAACTTCATTTGAATCCAAATAATAAGAATTGGGCGTTTGATCCACAATCATATTTCTTCGAATCTTTTTACGGTAATTATTTATAAAAATATTCCGCATTATGGTAACTGCCCACGCCTTAAAGTTGGTGCCCTCATTGAATTTATCTGCATGCATAATAATTCGCAGGGCGGTATCCTGATACAAATCTTCTGCATCACTAGACGAGCCCGTTAATTTGAGTGCAAAGGCACGCAGGGAAGAACGAATAGCACCTAACTGAATCTGAATGGAAGAATTGGCAACTATTGTTTCTGTCATTTTTTTTATTTTCATGCAAATTTAGTCCAAAAACGTATTGAATGCAAATATATTTTTCAGTAATCTTTTAAACTGTCCAATTTATCGACATAAAATGACTTTTTTCTGACAAATGAATTAAAAATGTAAATTTTATTGTCATTCTTTAAACAATTAATTCCTTTCCTTTGTATTTGAATATGAACATTCATCTTTTGATACCTTTTACTTACGATTTTACCTTATGATTGAACCACAGGATAACGATGTAATGAACGCTACTTTTCTGGCTTTAAATCTCCGTTTGCTGAGGAAAAAGTATCAATGGAGTCAAGAAGAATTTGCCAACCGTGTTGGTCTAAACAGAGGGAACATTGCCTCTTATGAAAATGGCTCAACGGAGCCAAAAATATATAGTCTTTTAAAGATGTCCGAGCTGTTTCAAGTAAGCATTAAGGAACTCGTCTTTGAAGACCTCTCTAAAGGTTTACAAAAGGAAAATACTATTTTGCCAGCTACCTTACCTGATATTGAAAATTTTTTATTTCGCGCTAAAGAATTAGAAGCTGTTTTTAAAGGTTTGCACACTTGTTGTATGTTCAAAACCAAACAGTGGGGCGAAGAAGTTCCCCGCGATGTGCACATTCTGGTCATGCACTTCGAAGAACTTTATCAAGCGGCACAAACGATGCTGAAAGATCATCAAAATCTAATTAGTAAAGTCCATAATTGCCCTCACAACGAAGAATAGTAAAGGTTACAGATAAACTGAATTATCTGTAACCTTTTATGAAAATTAAATACTACATCGATAAACCTTAACTATTTTATGGATTAGGAAGAGCAGCGTGAACTCTTGCATTGATATTATAGTGGCCATATTTTACATAACAATACCCTCTGTATGGCCCCCAATCGCTACCCCAGGAATTTTTTACAATCCATGCCCCCTTTGTATCACACCAACCTACGATGGTAACTGCGTGATTAATAGTTGCTCCAGTGGAAGAAACCAGTTCGGATGAACCATTTGGGTAGGCATCCATGACGTCTCCACCATATCCGGTCCAACCTCTTGCATAAACAGCTGTAGTTACAGCACCATAGGTTGCAATAGCTGCTTTGACCACATCATCGGATGGGTATGATGTTCCAATTCGAACCCAACCTGCCAGACTCATAGATTTTGGATTACTAACACAAGCTGCTTCCGTAGTAGTTGCAGCATTGCTGTATGGATAAGCAGATTCACTTGCCGCGCCTGTGCATAACATGTAATCTAATGCCCTATATTCCCAACCACCTGAACAACTGCCTGCATTTTCACCCGAACAATTCAGACCGCAGCTCAAAAGATCCTGTTCAGAAACATCTTTAGCGCTACCGTAAGTCAATTTATATCCATGTTCATAAGCTGCACCTGCGGCAAATGCCCAGCAACTCCCGCAATTACCCTGATCTTTTACAGGACTTAGAATACTGGTATTAAGGGTACAGCCAGATGCACCTAAAAGAATTTTTCTCAAATCTATCGTAGTGATATCTATTAGCCAGGCTGGGTTCCACTTGATTCCCTTTGCTTCAAAGAACTTTCTTAAAGAAGGCAATTTTGCCAGGTTTGACTCCATATTTTTTTTAAGCAGCATAGGAGAAATATCTTCCTTCATTAAACTTGACAAACTTGTCAATGGATAATTCATGCATCTGTTTGGGCTAAATCGGTAGGATTTTCTCTTTAGCTGTTCATATTCCTTTTTTTCACTGGCTAATAATTTCTTTCCAGCAGTAGATAAAGAAGCTTCGATCTTTACCAGATCTCTTTGTGTAGTAAAGCTAGCTAATGGATCTTGTGCATTCAACATGGCATTGACACTCATTAAAAGAAGAATGCTCCAAATAATTGATTTTTTCATTTTCATGTTTTTAGAATTTAAAATGATTTATAAATGGATATAGCTTAAGCTACTCCATTTGTTCCATTTAAATTTAAAAAACTTGATTAAGATTTTTTAGGAATTTTAGTTTACGTCTTTGGTATGTTTCAGGAGAATAATTGGATACGTATTTTATTGTTCCTTTTTTTCGCCGTTGCGTAACGCAGCGGCGGAAGGCAGAGAGATGAAAGTATCATTTAATTGTAACCTTCCCACTCAAACCGGAGACGTTATAGTTAATCCTCGTAATCCTGTAAATCCTGATTCAGACCAATATTTGCGATAATATTTAAATTGAAACCTGTCGGGGAGAAGACGCGAAGCATCGCGTCTCTAAAGGGACGAATATTGATTATTCCTGATTTAGGGAGTAGTAGATTATTGTGGGGTACTTAACCGATACGTTTTTATCTGTGTCGATTTATCGCTATTCACCTCTGTGGTGGATAAAATAAAGCCATTATTATATGGAACCAATATGGGAAAGCCACTTAAGCGTTCCGCACTGGTGTCTTTAATATGTTGAAGGAGACCTTTCTTTCCATTAGAATGAATAATCTGGAGCGATATTTTTGCTGATTTATTTTGGTTACTTATCCAACTTATTGCGACTTGTTTTTCATTCATCCAATGAATATCGACGCGTCCCACTGGACCATTATTATCAATAATCACTGGTTTTCCAAAAGTCCGACCGCCATCTTCTGAAAAAATAACTTTTACTTCTCCTTTTTTATTTTTCCCAGTAAACCAGGCGATAGCCAATTTATTATTATTCGCCGAAATGGCAGGGCCATTTACCGGACAGCCGGCAATCATCCATTCGTCGTTATAAACAGAGGTAGGTTCAGACCAACCCCCATTTTCAAAACGAACAATACTGATGTCTCGAATTTCTCTTTCAGAACGATCTCTATAAACGACAACAGGCCCATTTTCCAACATGGCAGCAGCCGTCTGACAACAATCGCAAATTCGAGAATCCAACATCATTTCATCCGAAACCAAACCGCTGGTATCTATCAAAGCGGTATGTAAAGTCATAGAACCATGGTGACCACTATGATCATCTTTACTGTCTTTGGCTTCCTCTTCATGTCCTTTAGTGAGCCTGCCGTCTAACCAAAATGCCCGTATTTTACCTGCCTGTTCAGGCAAAAGAGAAACAAATCCGTGTTCTGCGGGGATACCATCCTGATGTAAAATGGTAGAAGGAGACCAATCTGAAAGGCCAGGTTTATTTATGGAAATTCTGATGTCATAGTCAAAAGTGCCACTGGCACTTTTCTGTAACCAATGCGCCAAAAGATAGATTTCCTTCAGGCCAGGAAAACGGGTAAAGGAAGGAAAATCAGCCCAATTGACAAACCAATTATTACCTTGGGAAACAGTATTTCCAGCCGACCATTTGTCGTCCTCTAAAAGGGAATATTTTAATACGTCGGTTGAATCGTCCTGAAATTCAACCCAACTTAGCCAAACCTTTCCGTCATGGTCTTTAAAAAGATTAGGAACCGCACCCATTTTACCTGGCGACGGTAATTCCTCAACGATAAAAGGTTTGGTATAGGTTTGGGCAAATCCAATCAAAGAAAGATGAAGATTTGCCCAAACAAAAAGAATTAGAAACTTAATTTTACTGCATTCTGTCATACAGGCAGCATCCTGGCAGTTTATCATACACATCCTTTGAAGCCTTGAACTCATCGGTATCATGACCTACTGCGGCAATCTTTTTCTTAATATCAGAAACAGAGACCTTATCTGCATTGTATTTAACCACCATTTTTTTTGTCTCTGTTGACCAAACTGCTTCAACGACCCCTTCCAATCCTGAGGCAGCTTTTTCAACTCGTTTTTTACACATGCCGCAATTTCCAGCGACGGTGAAGCTTGCTTTTTTAGGAGGAGCAGCTGATATGGTAGTATTTGCAACAAATAGAAAGGCTGCAAACAAAAAGGCAACAAACATCTTAATTTTCATATTCTTACTTTTTTGGTTAAATTTAATCCTTAATAACGGTAAAATCAATATTATTGTTTGGTCAACTTTATTATTTGTAAAATAACGCAACCTACTTTATTAAAAAACAATCAAAATGAGGCAACTTCAAATTAAAATGTGGGCCTTTATGCTCACTTTTTTATGTTTCAATCTATCTTATGGTCAGGAAATTGACCTGAAAAGATTAAAAGGCATTTCACCGAGGAGTATCGGTCCGGCTGGCATGAGCGGTAGAATTACTGCCATTGAGGTCGATTTATCTAATCCTCAGATTATTTATGCAGGTGCTGCATCGGGAGGATTATGGCGCTCAAATAACGGAGGAACTGCCTGGGAAAGTCTTTTCGATGAAATGGACAATCTGTCTATCGGGTCAATTGCCTTAAATCAGAAAAACCCGCTGGATATTTGGGTTGGAACGGGTGAAGGAAATCCCCGAAATTCTCAAAACACGGGAAAAGGCATTTACAGAAGCCGCGATGGTGGAAAAACGTGGAAATGTTTAGGTCTGGAAAATACCAAAACGATACACAGAATTATCATTCACCGCGATAACCCTGATATTGTTTATGTTGGCGCTCAAGGTTCCCCTTTTGGCTCAAATCCGGAAAGAGGCGTTTTCAGAACAAAAGATGGCGGAAAAACCTGGGAGAAAATTCTTTATGTGAACGACCAAACGGGCGTAGCTGACATGGTTGCCGATCCAAGTAATCCCAATAAAATATTGGTAGCGATGTGGGAATATGGCAGAAAACCCTGGTTTTTTAATTCCGGTGGTCCTGGTTCTGGCCTACATGTCACTTTTGACGGTGGCGATACCTGGTCTAAAAGAACCGATGCTGATGGTTTACCAAAAGGTCCGCTCGGTAGAATTGGTTTGGCCATTGCCCGTTCAAAAACCAATATCATTTACGCTTTAGTGGAAGCTAAGGAAAATGGTCTGTATAAATCGACCGACGGAGGCTTCAAATGGACCTTGGTTGGAAAAGGGGAAGGGGTAAGTGACCGACCATTTTACTATCACGAAATTTATGTGGATCCTAAGAATGAAAATAGAATTTACAATCTATTTTCACTTGTTACCCGAAGTGAAGACGGTGGAAAAACGTTCCAAACTCTCCTTCCTTATTATGGAGTGCACCCAGACCATCATGCCTTTTGGATTCATCCGGAAGACCCAAATTATTTGATAGATGGTAATGATGGTGGATTAAATATTTCAAGGGACATGGGAAAAACCTGGCGATTTATTGAAAATATTCCTGTTGGACAGTTTTATCATGTCAATTATGATATGTCTATACCCTACCGCATTGGTGGCGGTATGCAGGACAATGGTTCCTGGGTTGGACCAAGTTCCATCTGGCAACAAGGCAATATCAGGAATACCGATTGGCAAGAGATATACTTCGGTGACGGTTTTGATGTGAGTTTTCATCCGACTGATGCAACCAAGGCTTATGCCATGTCACAAGGTGGAAATGTGGGTCAGGTGCACTTGAATACAGGAAGAACACAGGGTATTAAACCAACCCATCCTAATCCGAAAATTACATTGCGCTATAATTGGAATGCTGCCTTTGCCCAAAATCCTTTTGAACCTTGTGGATTGTATTTTGGCAGTCAATTTGTGCACAAAAGCACTGATTGCGGTAAAACATGGGAAATTATTTCTCCCGATCTTACCACAAATGATGCCATCAAACAAATGCAGGATTCTACCGGTGGCTTAACCATTGACAATACTGCCGCTGAAAATCATACTACTATTTTAGCTATTGCGCCAAGTCCTTTAGATAAAAATGTAATTTGGGTAGGCACCGACGATGGCAATTTACAACTAACCCGCGATGGTGGAAAAACTTGGACCAATCTTAGTGGATCTCTACCCGGTGTAAAAGCGGGTTCATGGATTCCATATATTGAAGTTTCAACTAAAAATGCTGGCGAAGTTTTTGTCATTGTAAATGATTACCGGAGAAATGATTATCGCCCAATGGCTTTCAGAAGCAAGGATTTTGGCAAAACATTCACATCTATCGTCACCGAAAAGCAGGTTCCTTGTTACACCTTATCTATTGTTCAGGATCCTATTGCTACCGATATGCTATGGCTTGGCACCGATTGCGGTCTCTATTTGAGTATTGATGGTGGTAAAAACTGGAATAAATGGATGAATAATTATCCATCAGTTCCCACCATGGACATGAAAATACATTCCCGCGATCACGATTTGATTCTTGGTACGTTTGGGAGAGCCTTTTATATCCTTGACGATATCAGACCTTTAAGAGAAATAGCACAAACGGGAGGAAAAGTATTAGACAAAGCCCTTCGTGTATTTCCTGCACCAGACGCTTATCTGGCCAATTTCAAATCTTACTCAGGCTATCACTTCGCAGCTGATGGCATTTATGAAGGTCAAAATAAAGCAACAGGTGCTATGTTAACCATTTGGAACAAAGTAGGGGCATCGAAAAATGCAGCAACGTCCGAAAAGGCTAAGATGGTTGTTAAAACTGAAAAGGGCGAAGTTATAAGAAAAATGTCTATGACATTGGACACTGGAATGGTAAGAATATATTGGGATCTTAGAAAAAATGGGGTCGCCATGCCATCTCGCCGTGAAGCCAAACCCGACGATGAATTACCGGTAGGGGGTTCCGTTTCTCCAGGTAATTATTGGTTTATTGTTACCTTAAACGGTCAATCTGATTCTACGATGATTAAGGTATCAGGTGATCCGAGAGAAAATATTTCCATGGCCGACTATGCTGCACAAGAAGCTGGATTCAAAGAATTGGATCAGTTAATAACCAAAGCTACTGCTGGTTTCACGAGAATACAGGACGCCAAAAAGGCTATTACGAGAGTAGAATCTGCCATACAACTCGTAGCCGACAGCACCAAAAAAGACTTAGTGAAACTGGGCAAAGCCATGACTGATTCACTGAATAATTTGGAGAAATTGTACATGATGCCTGACGGCCTAAAGGGTATTCAGCGCAGCGCATCCAATATCCAGGGCAGTTTATTTGCCGTTCGATCTACTATGAATACGTTTGTAGGTGAACCCACGCAAGCGGCGAAAAACAATCTGAACAAAGCGACCATTGAGGTAAATGAGGCCATTGAAAAAATCAATACCTTTATGACCGGTCCTTTTGAAAATTACAAAAAGAAGGTGGAAACACTTTCCTTTTCGTTATTTAAATAGGATAAGGTTTTAAATATCCAATAAAAGGGGGAGGGTAAAATTTACCTTCCCCTTTTTG
>JANQZX010000112.1:0-15079 GCA_030728245.1 Saprospiraceae bacterium
CCTCAACTCTTTCGCTTCGGGAGTGCAAATATAGAAAACTTATTTTGCTTTTACACAGTATTTCTTTAAATTATATTTAAAATTCATCGTAAATTTTACTAATCAATTCATATTCAAAACTATCTGAATGAAAATTTTTTCAAATCACGTAAATATTATCAGATAATTTCTTGATACCATATATATAGGTATGTAATGAACCTTTCCTATGGTTATTTAATTATACTATTTCAATAAATTGTAATCATTTTAAACCTTACTTTTGCTTCAACATTAAAAATAATGCAAATGAAAAAACATAACTTCAATGCCGGTCCTGCTATTCTGCCTCAAAGTGTAATGGCGGAGGCAGCTCTTGCTGTTACAGATTTTAACAACAGTGGTCTTTCTATCCTTGAGATATCTCATAGAGACAAAGCTTTTATAGCTGTCATGGATGAAGCACAACAACTGGTCACAGATTTACTTGGCCTAGACGATTCATACGCTGTCTTATTTCTATCCGGAGGTGCCAGTTCTCAATTTTTTATGGTGCCTATGAATCTTCTTGCTCACGACCAATCTGCCGCTTACGTTGATTCTGGAAGTTGGGCATCAAAAGCAATAAAGGAGGCAAAAGCATTTGGTAACGTAAATGTGTTAGGGTCATCAAAAAAAGATAACTATAGTTACATACCTAAGGACTTTACCGTTGATGCTTCAGAACAATACTTGCATCTTACCAGTAATAATACTATTTATGGAACCCAAATACACGAATGGCCCGAGGTTCCCGTTCCCATTGTTTGTGACATGTCATCTGATATCTTCAGCCGTCCTCTTCCCATTGAAAAATTTGGACTCATTTATGCTGGGGCTCAAAAGAACATGGGACCTGCCGGTGTAACGCTGGTAGTGGTCAAAAAAGAGTTATTAGGTAAAAAATCCAGTGGTATTCCTTCTATGCTAGACTATCAAATTCATTTTGATAATGAATCTTCATATAATACACCTCCAGTTTTTCCAATATATGTGAGTATGTTGACTATGCGATGGATTAAAAATAATGGAGGACTAGCTGGCATGGCTAAACATAATGAAGAGAAAGGAAAGAGATTCTATGACGAACTTGACGCTAATCCATTATTTAAAGGCGCTGTTTCCGTCAATGCTGACCGTTCCCTTATGAATGCTAACTTCTTACCCGTTAACCCAAATGACGAAAATCCCTTCCTCGATAAATGTAAAGAAGCTGGCATTGTAGGCTTAAAAGGACATAGATCTGTAGGTGGTTTCCGTGCATCCATGTATAATGCGCTTCCTTTAGAAAGCGTTGATGTACTCATTTCAGTTATGAAAGATTTCGCACAATCCAGAGGATAAGACCTTATGGGAATAGTACTTCCTGATACCATTACAATCACAAATATAAATGCCTCCGTTCCTGTTAAAATTACCAGTGAACGGAGGCGTTCTTTGCGTGCATCTGTTGGTGCATCCGGACTATTATTAAGGATTCCAAATTCCTTTAACAAAGTTCAATTTGATAATGCCTGGCTTTGGTTTACCCGTTGGGTTCATCAGTTGATTGAAACCAAACCAAATATTTTACAACATTTGATTCCACGACAATATAAACACGGAGATTTTATTGTCGTAAGAGGTATAGTATATAAGATAGTTATTATAACTCATTCATTAAAAATTTCAAAAGCATCTCTTATACCAAATCAGGTGATTCAGTTAAAGATAGGTGAGGGTTATGATGCTGAACAAGCAAATGCCATAGTTAGAAAATTAATTGCAGGTCTTATGGCTAAGGTTAATTTAGTTCCGATAACAGCAAGAGTCACGGAATTGAATAAGCAACATTTCAACGTCAGGTTCAATGAGGTCAAAATTCCTCACACCCATAGCCGATGGGGAAGTTGTTCTACAACGGGAACTATCAGACTTTCCTCAAGATTACTTTTAGCGCCCCTTGATGTTATTGACTATGTTATTATACACGAGCTGTCACATCTCATTGAATTTAACCATTCGAATAAATTCTGGAAACTAGTTGAAACAGCCATGCCAAACTATCAGGAAAAAGAAAAATGGTTGAAGGAAAACAACTATGTGTGCCGTTTTTAGGTTTTAAATAGGACAAAAAAAGGGAGATTAAACCTCGGTCTAACCTCCCTTTACAGAATGTTATATACTTTTTATTCAGCAGAAACCTCGAATTCCACTTTACCTATCACTTCTTTATGTAAATTAATGATAGCGGTATAAGTACCGAGTTCTTTAACCTCTACAGGAAGTTCGATTTTCTTGCGTAAAATTTCAAGACCAAGTTGATCTTTAATTGCAGCGGCAATTTGTACAGAAGTTACGCTACCAAATATTTTACCACTGGCACCAGCTTTGGCACCAATTTTTAGTGTTTGAGAAGTTAATTGAGATGCAATAGCTCTATATTCTCCTAAACGCTGTAATTCTTCAGCTTCTTCTACTTTTTTAATTTCTTCCAGATTGGCCAGGTTAATTTTGTTGGCAATCTGCGCAATACCCTGAGGAATCAAAAAATTACGACCGTAACCATTTTTAACGGCTACAATGTCGAAACGATCTCCCAGTTTATCCATATCGCGGAGCAATATTACTTGCATGGCTTTTGGAATTTGAACAGTGTCGAGCACTGTGAGTTAACGATAAAAATCATTTTAATAAGTCAGCAACGTAAGGTAGCAAAGCTAACTGACGTGCTCTTTTTATAGCAGAAGCAACTTTACGTTGGTATTTCAATGAATTACCTGTAATACGTCTAGGCAAAATTTTACCTTGTTCGTTGATAAACTGCAATAAAAAATCAGCATCCTTATAATCTATATGCTTGATACCAAAGCGGCGAAAACGGCAGTACTTTTTGCGGTTTTGGCCAATTTTAGGATTGCTGAGGAATTTAATATCATCTTTGTTTGCCATAATCAGCTACATTTTTTTTTGAGAAATGATATACGGGCATTAAATAGCGGAATCCACATTTTCTGACTGAGGCGCTACGCCATCGGCTGGAGGTACAGCATCAGTTCCTGGTTTCTTACGCTTTCCAATGAGACCTTTTCTTTTGTCATCATTGTATTTTATACCGAATTTATCCAACTGAACAGTTAGATAGCGCAGGACTCTTTCGTCACGGGTAAGCGCTAACTCCATCACAGCAATAAAGGAAGGATCTTCCAATTGGAATTCGATACAATAGTAAATCCCGCTGCTACGTTTCGCAATGTTATAAGCCAATTGTCTAAGGCCCATCTCATTAACAAATACAATATTACCACCAACTTCGGTGATACTTTTTACGTAGGTCTGAGCTGTCTCCTTGATTTCATCATTAGACAGCACGGGATCGACTATGAAAGTTACTTCAAAGTTTCTCATCTGGATCAGACATTTTTAGTTAAAAATTGGCTGCAAAAGTACTAAAATTTTTCTAATTATACTAAATAAATGGTTATTTATCTTTAGATCTGACAATTCCTATTATTTTGCCCCGGTCAAATTGACCTGTAAGCGTTGGCGATTGCCTGTTTTCAGTAAATTTCCTAACATTGTCCGCGACATAATTAAATAATTCCTGAATACTAATTCTTTTGTCCCGATTGGTGTCGGCCAGACCCTCGAGGCCTTTAATTAAATAATAGCTAAATACGCTTTGCTGAAGTCTATCGGCTTCCGCTGAATTCTCACTGGACGTTGAAGAAAGGAGCATAGCAAAATCAGATTGGTCAGACTGGCTATTTTGATAAAAATCAGTTTGACTGCTCCCCAAGAAGCCCTTTTGCTCCTGCATACTTCCTGCATGACAAGCATCAGCGATACACATTTTAAATTGAGCATTAGATTGTTGAAGCGCTGAATAAATTTCATGATGATACACCACTTTTTCATAAGTACCATCATAATCAATAGGTAAAAATGCCCCTTTTATGCCATGACCTGAAAAGTAAAATATCACCATATCCTTTTTTGTCACCCTACTTAGCATTGCATTCAGGGAATCAAGAATATTTCTACGTGTGGCTACTTTATCAACTAAATTTATAATATTATTTGAAGGAATAGCTCCTCCCTCTGGACTTCTGAGGAAAGCAAAAAGGTTTAATGCATCATTATCAGGGTATTGAAGCGGTTCCCTATGATTTACGTAGTTTGATACACCCACTAATAAGACATAGACTTCACCCTCATAGAAAGAATAAGGCGTATTTTTGGGACCTATATTTTGGCCCACCTCCGGTACTGTAGTTTTTATAAATTTTCCAGATTCCCAAACTCCCTGAACTTTATTTCCATTCGCAAAAATCATTATCCCCTTTCCATGCAATGAGCCCTTTTCTATTTCCCCCTCATACACATCTCCGTTATAGTAAGATATTTTTCCTATTCCATTAGCGAACCCATTTTGAAAATCACCTTCATATCTGTTTCCATCTGCATACAAATAGGTACCCCTGCCATTTTTACAATTCCCCGATTGGCAACCTTCCAATTTTTCTTTTGGTATGGGAGCGGGAGATTTCGGCAAAGCAGTTGGACCTTTTGTTATCGGCTCAGAAGGTCCTTGATAAATATTTTCGGACCAAAAACCTGATCTAATTCTGCCGTCAGAATAGGTTAACTCACCATTTCCGTGTTGTTTATCCCCTTGCCAGGCACCTTTATACTCCGAACCATTAAAATAGTAACAAATACCTATCCCATGGCGAAGACTATTTTTAAAATCGCCGATATAAATGTCTCCATTAACCATCAGCACCCCTTTTCCACCAATACAATCACCTGCTAAACAGCCTTGAATACGACTGGAAACGGAAAACAGCTTTTCTGTAACCAAATTTGGATTTTCCTCAAAGAGCTTCCCCTTTTTCCACAGGCCCTGTTGTTTTAAAGATTGAGCATTGATAAAAACGCCCACACCCTCAGGTTTATCCAGCTTCCATTCACCAAAAAAACGGGAGCCATTCTTCCAAAAACAAATTCCGATACCTTGTCTGTTTCCATGAACAAATGCCCCCATATATCTGGAGCCATCCTGGAATGTTTTAACACCAAATCCATCTATACAATTGACCGTACTACATTGCGACCAGAGGAACAATGGACAATTAAAGAACAGGGTAACAAAAAAAAACAACTTCCATTTCATAGAACAAATATAAAATATTTATATCATAAAATAATACATATAATACTTAGCGAACTACAGAAACCGGCATATTTTTGTCTATCCCACCATATAAAACAGGCGATTGTTTATTTTGCGTAAACCGACGAACCTTTTCAAACACGTAATCAAATAATTCGTTAACGGAAACGAGACCATCCATATTTTTCTCAGCTTCGCCGGTTAATCCACGAATTAGGAAATGGCTAAAAACCCCTGATTTAATACCATCGAATTCGTGAGAAAATTCCTCTGTCCTTGAAGATAAAAGTAGGCCTAAACCGCCTGAAAAACCGGCTAAAGATTCATAGAGAAGATGAGAGTAACTTTCATTTTCAGAGATAGAACGAAAACTCCCGGAATGACAAGCGTCGGCAAAAACCAATTTATGTTTAGCGGGACTATGTAACAAAATAGATTTGACCTCCTCATGATTTATCCGATGCATGGCACCATCACTATCCACGGGTAGAAAAGCACCTGGCAAACCATGGCCTGAAAAATAAAATAAAATTAAATCTTCAGGATTTGCTTTTGAAAATAGCTGATTAGCGGCCGTCATGACATTTTTATGCGTCGCCTGATGATCTTTCAATAAAATAATTTGTGACGAAGGCACGGAACCACCCGCTTCAGACAGTAAAAAATCATAAATATTTTGGGCGTCATCATCGCTAAATTCTAATTTCTTCATTTGATTATAATCGGATACACCGATAATGAGCGCGCGAATTTTAGGAATTTTTATCGTTTCGACTTTAATTGAAGGTGAAGCACTTTTAGGAGCTGGAGTACTAAGCTGATTATTTTCCCATACGCCAATGGTAATTTTACCATCGGGCAGGGTAAGTTTTCCAATCCCCTGTTTTTTTCCGGCCACAAAAGAACCTTCGTAAGAAGTGCCATCTGGATTATTCAGAATACCAAAGCCATGCTGTGCACCCATTTGCCAACTACCCTGGTAATTTCCGCCGAGAAAAAATGTATATTTTCCGATGCCATGAAACTTACTGTAAACAAAACCACCTTCGTATAAATCACCATTTTTGTAAATCATTTTACCCACACCTTGCCTATAACTATTCACCCATTCCCCGACATATAAGTCACCATTTGGAAAATGCAATTTTCCTTTTCCATTGGGGTTTGCCCGTTGAAAATCACCTTCATACCGACCGCCACTTGGATAAATATAAACGCCATAACCTTCATAACAGTTACCCGAGAGGCAACCAACGAAAGCACTTGAATTTGAATGAAATGAAAACAGGAAAATGACAGACAAACAAAAATTACGCATGGACTATTAATTTTGAAGTGAGCCAGACCTTTAAAAGGCTGGAAAGGCGTAACATTTATCGTATATATAGCTGGATACTGAAGGTTAAAAAAATAAATAACTTACATAAGAATGAAAAAATTCAATAAATATTGCGTGTACAGGCAGCGAAAAGATACTATTCTAAGTTTTGATACTATAACTGTAATAACAAAGCGGATAATCCTTCCTTTCTACACTCACTGAATCAATAAATTTATCAGGAAAGGGTTATCCGCTTATTTTTTTTGCTGTGAGAGAAGGATTCGAACCCCCAAGAGGCAGTTAGCCATAGCACAAGAAGATTGGTGGTCAACCCCTGGATCGATACCGGCCCTATGCTACGTTTATCCCGTAATCCTCACCCCCGAGACAAGAGGGCATGGCTGCCAATTTCATCACCTCACAATTTGATGATTTAACAAATCCTAACTTTGTTAATGCAAATATAATAAAACTTTGTTTTTTATGCAATATTTATAAAAATAATTCCGAAAAATTATGAAGTTTTTAATTTAAGGTCAAATTAATTGCATTAAAAAAGCACAAAGCAAAGCGCCATAAGTTCCCAAAGCATAACCGAGGACAGCCAAAAGCACGCCAACAGGAGCAAGAGCTGGGCTAATAGCAGCAGCAACAATAGGTGCTGAAGCGGCACCACCAATATTAGCCTGTGACCCTACGGCCAGGAAAAAGAAAGGCGCTTTTATCCATCTTGCTACGAGAATTAATAATATACAATGTATACTCATCCAGATAAATCCAACGGCGAAGAGACCTAAATTTTGAAAAACCTCTTGAAGATTCATCTGCATGCCTATGGTTGCGACTAAGATATATAAAAATATGGATCCCAAACGAGAAGCACCTATTCCTTCAAAGTTTCGCAAACGTGTAAATGAAAAAATCAACCCAATCGTTGTTGCCAGGAAGGCTATCCAAAAGAAAGAAGAATTCAGCGCGGTCAAACGCCAGCTAATTAAAACTTCCTTATATTTCCCCAACCATGGCGTTATGAGGTCTGCGCCCCAATGAGAAAGAGCAACGCCTGCAAATGCAATGGTAAGAAGATAGAGTAGTGATTTGGTATCTGGAATTCTTTCTACCTCTTTTTGGAATGCCGACATTTTATTTTGAAGATCAACTATAGCTGAAGTGTCGGCTTTCAACCATTTGTCCAATTTATCAGTAATACTAGCACCATACAAGAGCAAGCCCATCCATACATTGGCTACAACGACATCTACGACAATCATAACAGCAAAAAGATTTTCATTTACTGAAAAAATTTCTTTCATGGCCGTTTGATTTGCCCCACCCCCAATCCAGGAACCGGCGATGCTCGATAGTCCTCTCCATAAATCCTCTGGATTTGTCTGTATTAAGTCAGGGAAAAGATATTTAACGGTTAATAAAGCAATAGGTCCTCCGATAATAACACCCAGTGAGCCCGTTAAAAACATAATAAGAGCTTTAGGTCCTAAATTCCAAACCCCTTTTAAATCAATACTTAAACATAGCAAAATGAGAGAAGCTGGCAAAAAATACTGAGAGGACACCTTATAAAGAACGGAGTTTTCACCTGAAATAAGATTTAATGGCCAATGCAGAAGCGCTGGTAAAAAATAACATAACAATAAGGGAGGAAAAACAGTATAAAATTTTTGAATCCATTTGTTTTTACTTGTGGAGGTAAAAAAAACGAAAGAAAGTACCGACAATAATAGTCCTAATACGATGGCATCATTGGTAAAGTAAGGTTGCATCATTATATTTGTTCTTTTTTAACCCCTCAATATAGAAAAAAACCTTTACTTTCAAGGAGGAAGCTCAAATATTGGGAAAATTTAAAGTAATCTATATGAATTATAAAAAGTTTGTATTACCCTTAGTTATCATGGTTTTGGTTATTTTATCTGATCGGATGACCAAAGTGTGGGCAGTTGAAACGCTAAAAGGGTATCCTTCACAATCCTACCTGGGTGATAGTTTTCGTATTATCTACGCAGAAAACGAGGGTGCTTTTTTAAGTTTAGGTTCAGACCTACCGGAAAACGTTAGATTCTGGGTTTTGGCGATTATACCTATTTTAGCCCTGGGTTATTTTGGCTTTACTCTTTTTTTCAATAATGAGGTAGGCCCTTGGCAGAGAATAGCTTTTGCTTTTATTATTGCCGGTGGCGGAAGTAATATCATAGATCGGATTTTAGAGGGAAAAGTAGTTGATTTTTTGAATATAGGCATTGGAGAATTACGATCTGGCATTTTTAATATAGCAGATATGGCTATAATGGCCGGACTTTTCCTTATATTACCCATGGCATTTAAATCGTCCACCCCTAAAAAGCAGGAATCTGTCCCCATTGAAGGAGAAAAAGCAGATGAAAATGCTGAAATAAAAGTAATTGAAGAGACGTCAGAAGACCTTACTAAAGAAAATAAAGCGGAGTAATAACTTAAAACCATTCAGGAAAATTTTAAACAAAACGCATGAAAGCATTATCTCCCGAGATATTACTAGGTATCATATTAGGGTATTTTTTAATACTCATTCTTGTTTCTATATTCACGAGTAGAAATGCTAACAATCAGGATTTTTTTAATGCCGGAAGAAATTCCCCTTGGTATCTGGTGGCCATTGGTATGATAGGTGCGTCCCTTTCAGGAGTGACCTTTATATCTATACCTGGTGTTGTTGGAGGGGGCGGTTTAAATCAGGCTTTCTCCTACATGCAGATTGTTTTGGGGTACATGCTTGGCTATGCGGTTATTGCCCTGGTTTTACTCCCTTTGTACTATAAAATGAATTTAACTTCTATTTACACCTATTTAGAAAACAGATTTGGGTGGCATGCCTATAAGATGGGGGCTGTATATTTTCAATTAAGTCGTACTACGGGATCAGCCTTACGATTATTTTTGGTAGCTACGATACTCCATCAATTTGTTTTTGCACCTTATCAAATAACTTTTGCATTCTCTGTTTTTTTAACCATATTTTTAATTTGGGTTTACACATTTAAGGGAGGGATCAAAACGATCGTTGTCACCGACACCATTCAAACTTTTTTCATGTTAGGCGCAGTATTTCTTACTATAATCCTGATATGTCAAAATCTAAATATGGGCTTTGGCGACATGGTCAGAGCTGTAAATAACAGTGGATATTCCAAAATTTTCTTTTTTGAAGGTGGCTGGAGTGACCCTAATAATTTTTTCAAGCAATTCTTGAGTGGGGCTTTAATCACCCTCACTATGACAGGACTTGACCAGGACATGATGCAAAAAAATCTGACTTGTAGAACGTTAAAGGACGCCCAGAAAAATATGTTTACGTTCAGTTTCATATTAATTTTTGCCAATTTGTTATTTTTAACAATGGGAGCCATGCTATACATATATTCGTCGGAACTTGGCATCACTTTACCTGAAAAGACTGACCAAGTCTATCCATTTTTAGCATTAAACCATTTATCGCCATACATAGGTGTCCTGTTTACCTTAGGATTAATTGCTGCTGCTTACTCCAGTGCCGATTCGGCTTTAGCCGCTATGACGACCTCTTTTTGCATTGACTTTTTGAACTTTGAGAAATGGGAGGCATCGGAAGAGCAAAAAAAGAAAGTTCGATTTATGGTACACATAGGATATAGTATATTGATGTTTCTCATGATTTTACTTTTCAATAGTATTTCAAAGGACGGAATCATCAATGAGCTTTTCCGTTGGGCAGGATTCACTTATGGACCTTTATTAGGTTTATTTGCCTTTGGAATATTAACACAATTTAAAGTAAAGAGGCATTGGATTATTCCCATCTGTGTTATGTCGCCTATCATTTCATGGTTGCTGGACACCTATTCGAAGGAATTATTTCAAGGCTTCACGTTTGGCTTTTTAATATTAGCTATAAACGGTACTTTAACATTTTTAGGGTTACTTTTGGCTAGTGAAAGGGTTTATAAAGTGGTTGAATAAGCATTTATTTATAAATATTCCTAATAAAGTTGGCACTTATTCCTACATTTGCGGCGCTTTATGGTAAATCATTATCCATATTAAACTATTAACAATGTCTAAAACTTTTGCTGCTATAACAGGTGTCCACGGCTACGTACCAGATTATGTACTTACCAATGAGGAATTAGAAAAAATGGTTGATACCTCAGATGAATGGATTACCACCCGCACGGGAATAAAGGAACGGAGAATATTAAAAGGTTCAGAAAAAGGAACTTCTGTACTTGGTATTGAAGCGGTAAAGGGGCTATTAGAGAAAACGGGTACTAATCCGGAAGATATTGAATTACTTATATGTGCAACGGTCACTGCCGATATGCATTTTCCTGATACTGCCAATTTAATTGCCGCTGCAACGGGATTAACGAAGGCCTATACCTTTGACTTGTCAGCAGCCTGTTCAGGATTTCTATTTGCCTTAACCACCGCCTCACAATTTATTGCGGCGGGTACCCATAAAAAAGTCATTGTAGTAGGTGCGGATAAGATGTCAGCGATTGTAGATTATACAGACCGCTCCACTTGTATTTTATTTGGAGATGGCGCCGGGGCTGTTTTACTTGAACCTTCCACTGAATACGGTGTAATGGATCAACAATTACATTCTGATGGGCAAGGTCAACACTATTTATATATGAAAGGAGGTGGATCTTTTCATCCACCCTCAGCAGAGACCATTGCAAATAAAGAACACTTCATTGTTCAGGACGGGAAGCCGGTATTTAAAGCGGCGGTAAGTGGCATGAGTGATGTTGTAGGTAAAGTGATGGCAAGGAATGGATTAACCAACGACAATGTAGCATGGCTTGTACCCCATCAGGCAAATAAGAGAATCATACAAACGGTAGCGTCCATGGCAGATTTTCCAATTGAAAAAGTAATGGTAAACATTCAAAAATATGGAAACACGACAGCGGCGACCTTGCCTTTATGTCTATTTGACTGGGAGAAGAGGCTTAATAAAGGGGACAATCTCATATTAACTGCCTTTGGTGGAGGCTTTACCTGGGGTGCGCTCTATCTAAAGTGGGCTTACGACACACCTGCATGATACACGGTGCGAATTTTTGATTATATTTGAGGCTTAAAACAAATTTAGATATAACTTTTTACCAAAAAACCAATATGGCAACAACTGCAGACATAAGAAATGGTCTATGTATTGAGTTCAATGATGACATTTTTCAAATTATCGAATTCCAACATGCACAGGTAGGCAGAGGTGCCGCCCATGTAAAAACTAAAATTCGAAGCATGACCACAGGCCGGGTTCTGGAATACACTTTTACTTCAGGTCATAAAATTAATGAAGTACGGATAGAACGAAGAAAATTCCAATTTCTTTATGCAGATGAAATGGGATATAACTTTATGAATAACGATACTTTTGATCAAGTATCTATTGAAGAAAAATTAATATCCAGTCCTAAGTTACTGAAAGAAGGCATGGAAGTAGATATCTTGTTTCATGCTGAAAAGGAAACTCCTTTGACGCTGGAAATGCCGCAGTATGTTGTTATGCAAGTCACTTATACTGAACCTGGTTTACGTGGTGATACGGCGACCAATACTTTAAAACCTGCTACCGTTGAATCGGGTGCAGAGGTTAGAGTACCTTTATTTGTTGGGGAAGGAGATTTTATAAAAATTGATACTGCCTCTGGCGCATACATGGAACGTGTAAAACAATAACTATATGGATTTCAAAGAAATACAGGAGTTGTTAAAACTCATTAATAGATTAGACCTTTCCGAGTTCAAAATGAAAGATGGCGAATTTGAGTTGTCTATAAGAACAAAGAATTACGAAAGGGGCAGAAATCAAGGTTATCAGGGGGTAATACAAGAAACTTACCCAGCTCTCCAACCGATAACTGTTGCTGCAAGTCCTTCAGTGGCAACGTCTGCTGCGGGAACTTCAACCACTGCCGCACCTGTTTCTGGTAATACATCGGAAAAAGCTACAGATCACCTCATCGCTGTAAAATCACCTATTGTTGGCACGTTTTACAGATCTTCATCACCTGACAAGCCAGCATTTGTGAAGGTAGGAGATACTATTTCTGCAGGCGATGTTGTTTGTGTTGTTGAAGCGATGAAACTCTTCAATGAAATAGAAAGCGAATTTTCTGGTACCATTGAAAAAATTCTTGTAGAAGATGCTCAACCTGTTGAATATGATCAGGTGCTTTTCCTACTCAATCCGAAGGGTTAATTATGTTTAGTAAAATATTAATTGCAAATCGTGGAGAAATTGCCCTTCGGGTAATACGCACTTGTCGGGAGATGGGTATCAAAACGGTAGCTGTTTATTCCACAGCAGACAGAGAGAGTTTGCATGTTCGTTTTGCTGACGAAGCGGTATGTATTGGACCACCTCAATCTTCTGAGTCATACTTAAGTGTGCCCAGAATTATGGCGGCTGTTGAAATAACCAATGCCGATGCCATTCATCCTGGTTATGGTTTTTTGGCTGAGAATGCTGATTTTGCTGAAGTGTGCGCAGAATACGGCATTAAGTTTATTGGTCCTAAACCCGATCAAATCAGAAAGATGGGTGACAAAATAACAGCGAAAGAGACTATGATAGCCTCTGGCGTTCCTGTTATTCCTGGTTCTGAAGGATTAATAAATGACACCGACGAGGGAAAACTCGTTTCAGCATCTATTGGTTATCCTGTAATTATTAAAGCCACTGCCGGTGGTGGTGGTAAGGGTATGCGGGTTATATGGGATGAAAAAGATTTTGATTCATCCTGGGATGCGGCGAGGAAAGAGGCGAAGGCTTCTTTTGGAAACGACGGCATTTACATAGAAAAATACATTGAAGATCCCCGACATATTGAATTTCAAATTATAGGTGATCAATTTGGAAAAGTGATACACTTATCAGAAAGAGATTGTTCTATACAACGACGTCACCAAAAATTAGTGGAGGAAAGTCCTTCCCCTTTTATGACTGACGCCCTTCGTGAAGCTATGGGTAATGCAGCTATAAAAGCGGCAGAAGCCATAAATTACGAGGGAGTAGGTACTATTGAATTTTTGGTAGATAAATATCGTAACTTTTATTTCATGGAGATGAATACCCGTATTCAGGTAGAACATCCTGTAACTGAAGAGGTTATTGACCACGACTTAATTAAAGAGCAAATTAGAGTAGCTGCCGGATATCCTTTAACCATGGAAAATCAATATCCGCAGGCTCATGCAATGGAGTGCAGGATAAATGCGGAGGATGTTTACAACAATTTTCGCCCAAGCCCAGGTCGTATTTCCTCTTTCCATAGTTCGAAAGGACACGGAGTGCGAGTTGACACCCATGTTTATGCGGGATATGGCATTCCTCCATATTATGATTCCATGATAGCCAAACTAATATGCAGGGCACATACGCGTGAAGAATGTATATTAAAAATGGAGAGAGCATTAGATGAATTTATCATAGAAGGGGTAAAAACAACGGTTCCCTTTCACCAAAAGTTAATGAAGAACGAAGATTTCCGAAGTGGTAATTTCCATACCGGATTCCTGAATGATTTCAACATGAATGAATAGTAACCGGAAAAATACCGGATGAATAATAATCCTTTTTGGCGCTTAATGAGTTACCTCTTTAATTATAAAAAAGAGGTAACTCTTGCTATTTTATTCAATATACTAACCGCTATTTTCACGGTATTGAGCGCTCCATTAATAAGCCCTTTTTTAGATATTTTATTTTTAGATTCTACCCAGGCATCTCATTATGCAGAGGGTGCAATACTTCAACAGGAAAAGTGGTTTAAGCAACAATTATTATATTTCATTGCCCAAAATGGCAAAATGAAGGCTCTACAGTATGTCTGTTTTGCTATACTGGGGGTATTTTTACTTAAAAACGTAAGCAGATATTTTGCTCTTTTCTTTATGGCCCCAGTGAGAAATGGCGTGGTAAAAGATATCAGGAATAAACTATTTACTAAAGCCTTATCCTTTTCTCCTTCTTTTTATACCAGAGAAAGAAAAGGAGATCTCATTGCCAGGGTGAGTACTGATGTTCAAGAAATCGAGACCAGTATATTGCAGGTCTTAGAAACCATTTTTCGAGAACCCCTCATTATTTTGCTAAGCATTGGATTGATGATTTACATTAGTCCTCCTTTAACAGGTATTGTTTTACTTATGCTTGCGTTTACTACTTTTGTCATAGGAGGAATAGGTAAAAAACTGAAACAAAGTTCTCAGGAGGTTCAACAGGCCCTCGGCATCATTTTATCCCGTTGGGAAGAATCTCTTGGTGGGATAAAAACAATACAATCATTTAACGCTGAACGATATAAGGAGCAACAATTTGACGTGGAAAATAACTTTTACCGGATAAAAACCATACGGATGTTACAACGGAGAGACCTCTCCTCCCCTTTGGCAGAATTTTTAGGTATTTCAGTCATTACGGTCCTTTTATGGATAGGTGCTCAGCAGGTTTTTGAAAAACAAATAGAAGCCGGTACTTTTTTTGCGTTTTTATTTGCCTTTTTCAACGTAATTGACCCGGCAAAATCATTTTC
>JANQZX010000112.1:15179-18108 GCA_030728245.1 Saprospiraceae bacterium
TCTGGCGCAGGTAAAACGACCATTTGTGAATTAATGGCGCGGTTCTATGATGTTACTGAAGGAAGAATAACGATAGATGGCATAGACATAAAAAAAATATCCCTGTTAGATCTTCGCTCCACATTTTCCGTCATAAGTCAGGAAACCACTTTATTTTATGACACTATTTTAGGGAATATAACTTTAGGAAGAGAGGATATACCTATAGAAGACGTTATTGAAGCGGCGCGCATAGCACAGGCGCACGAATTTATAATGGACACGCAGGAAGGATATAATACGCACATTGGTGACCGGGGACTAATGTTAAGTGGGGGACAAAGACAACGTCTTGCTTTAGCAAGAGCTTTGTTAAGAAATGCACCCATCATGATAATGGACGAGGCTACCTCTGCGGTGGACACCAAAGCTGAAAACGCTATTCAAACTGACATTTCTCCCTATCTTGAAAACAAAACGCTCTTAATTATTGCACATAGGTCTAATTCAATACAACACGTTGACGAAATTTTAGTTATACAAGAAGGGAAAATTGTTGAACGAGGATCGCCAAATTCCCTTTTCGAAAAAGTGTGCCTATGAACATGACAAACAATCTTTTTATTTCTATGCCTGCTAATGAAAAATTCGTTAAGATATATGTTTTAATTTTTGTCCTTTTCCATTTAGAGATCATGGCACAGAGTAATTTAAGTACTCCTGTGATGCTACCCGAGGCAGGCGACGTATTCCATTACGAGGTTGAAAAATCCCCAGCCATATTAAACTGGGAAGGTGGTACCAATAAAAGATGGGATTTCAGTTCTTTGCTCTCCCCTGTGACACAAAAAGTTAACTGGCAATCTTCTGGAGCCATACTTAAGGTTCAGGTAGAAGAAAATATAGAAGGATTTTTCACTAAAGATAAGTCGGAACTGCTCTGGCTTGCTGGGAATGGGCCTGATTTTCTGGGGTATGCTAAATTTTCTCAATGGGTTTTCACAGACCCCCTGGTTGAAAAAAAGGCTAATATAAAATATGGCAGCGGTTTTTACGATGAAGCTACTTGTTTTGTTACCTTTTCAAAACTGAATGCCGATCCAAGTTTCTTAAAGCTATTTACACTACAGCCCGATTCCATCCGTATTAAATATACCATAGAACGGCAAACTATCTTAGATGGTTACGGCAAAATGGTCCTGCCTGGCGAAATAATGGATGTACTTCGGGAAAAAAGAGTGGATAAATATATCCCTGTGCGGATTGAAACAAAAATTGGAAGACGATCATGGCAAATATTGAATATCCCGTTAAAAAGTTCGCAGCGTATTTCTTATCATTTTCATAATCCCGATTATCGTGAGACAGTGGTAATAGTAAAAATGGATCCCACTGAAAACAATCTGAAAGCTGAAAAAATAAGTTTCAGAACACCATCTCCCGAAAGGAATATTTTTCCCATGGGACAAATAAAACCTAATGCTTATCCGGCGCCGAATCCTACCTTAGGCATGGTGCGATTTGATTTTATTTCACTGCCACCGGGAAACTACAAACTCATTATTTGGAATCAATTGGGTGGGGAACAATTTAGAAAATCTTATGTAATAAAAGATAGATATTTTATGGACAAAATTGATTTAACGGCCTTAAAAAGAGGTTATTACTGGTATGAACTATCCGATGCTTCAGGTAATAAGTTCAAACCTCAATCACTGATTGTCATTAGACCTTAACCAAAAAAAATCC
The DNA here is from genome assembly GCA_030728245.1 of Saprospiraceae bacterium. Lineage (GTDB taxonomy): Bacteria > Bacteroidota > Bacteroidia > Chitinophagales > Saprospiraceae > BJGN01. Next base: position 16,908 of record JANQZX010000112.1, read on the forward strand.
CATTTTTACATTTTAATAACAATACATATATTTCCATCTCCATTATGCGCCGATTAATTGTCCTTGTTTTTTTACTGTCATCCTATTTTGTCGAAGGACAGGTAAAAAATTCTGTTATAAGCAGCAACATAACGGTGGCCGACGCTATGAAGCAGAGTAGTTCGGAAGGCAAATTATTATTTATATATTTCCATGCTGAATGGGTACAACTCTGTCAGTGGATGAAAACAAATACCTTTACAGATCCGGGGTTAGCTAGGTTTTTAAATGAAAATGCCTTATTTCTTGAACTCAATATAGAAACGTCAATAGGAAATGCTGAAAAACAATTTTTCAAAGTAAACGCATTGCCAACGATGATTTTATTTGACGCCTCTGGAAACCAGCTTGTTCGTATAGACGAGGCCATGAATGCCAGTAATCTGCTATCGAAACTAAACACCTGGAATTTGGAAGAAAACAAACGGTCAACAACAGGAAATGTGAGTGACAAAAGTGGTTATCAAAGCTTACAACATTTAAACAGGCCTGCGTTACTACCCAATCAACCCAATTTATCAGAAAATAGTGAGACCATTAATTTCGGCATAGTCATAAAATATTTTCATGAACACGACCAAGCGCTTCAATATATGCAACAATTTCAGAGGCAGGTAGAAAAAAAAGTAATCATAAAAGAAAAGGATATAACAAATGAAATTAAACAGTACCAGATTGTCATTAGAAATTTTTCATCTATGGAAGAAGCGAGAGCTTACTTACCAAAACTGAGAATGTTAAATATTAATGGAGAGATAATAAAATTATGAAGTCAAAAAAACAATCATAATTGGTAAAAAGCTAAGTTATGACGTACTTTTGACCCTTAAATCATCGTTTCAAATACATTCATTCATTTCACAAAACCAAATTAAGCAAAAAGGCTTAATCAGGAAAATTGAATCCATGCGCATTACTTCCATTTTACTTTTGATTGCCCTGCCAATAATCCTTTTAGGTCAATCACCTACCTTTCTGCCTGTTGACTTTAACAAATCACAAAGTAGTATTTCTGGTTTACGAATGGCCTGCGACAATTTTGCTGGTACTTTTCGTCTAGGAAACAGTGCGCCGACCAATAAAAGCACGGCTACTTCGGACAGAAAACATATTTATCTATGTAAAAACGACTCTGTATCCATTATCCATAATGGTGATTCCA
>JANQZX010000113.1:0-3638 GCA_030728245.1 Saprospiraceae bacterium
ATCGATGAATCCTGTAGATTTTTACATTTATTATCCACAATATCTTTATAAAGTGGCACTTGTAAAATTTCAGTACTTGACAAGCAACAATTACCAGATTTAAGTGACCTGACATTACCCAGAATTATGTTTCCTGACGAAGTAACTGCATAAGCTCTATAATAATAGGTAGTATCTGAAATATTCGTTACTAAATCATATCCAAATTGACCAATACCTCCTTGAGGAAATTCAGGAATTTTTGTGCCATTCTGAAGGTTTGGATCTGGTTTTAATGCCCAAACAAAGCCTCTTTCAATAATGATTGCCCCGCAACTTTCCGGAATTGAACCAGATAATTGAAATGTTTTACAATCTTTTCCTATTGCTGGGTTAGTTATTGCCGTTATTTCGCAACAATTAGTAGCTTTCAGTTCAAGTGTAAAATCACTTTCACTACATCTATGACCATCTACTACTATGTAATAATTTCCCGCAGGTAGAGTACGAATGATTTGCTCTTGTTCTAATTTTTGTTTTTCGCTAACTGCAACTACCTTTTTTAGATTGCAATCCGATAATAAAATCAAATCGAGGTCCTGGTTGAAATTTTTTAAGTTTATTTCAACGTTTGAAGCAGCTTTTAATGAAAAACAGTAGGTTTTTTCAGGACCTGTTTTAGAAATATACTCACTAAAATTTTGATCAAACCTTTCAGGATTATAAATGCTTGAATTGTTCTGCAGACCTATCGTAGTTCCCTTTACGTTTGAGTTACATTGAATATAATCACAATCACCACAATTTAAATTTCCACATGTAATATCTAGGTAAAATGTATGAAATACATTACTGGTTTCCCTAGAATCAACCGAAATCCAATATCGACCTGGTTGAACAAATTGACTTATGGCAGGGGCTCTAACTCCATTCAAGTCGGAAGAGTTTATGATACACTCAATATTCGCATCCTGTAAAAGAGCCTGTCCCGTTGGATTTGATATGAAAATTGGTTCATTGGTTCTGAATAAAAAGAAAGCTGGACGAAAAGTTAATTTATATAAAGCAATTTGTAGCGTACAAGGTTTCTCTATATCAAAATAGTACAATTTCTCTCCAGCAACATACTTTGCAGTTACATTAGGACATTTATAATCATCTATAATATTGCCGTTTAAACTAATGGAATCAAATATCTGACAAGTAGCTTTAAGGTTATTAAGGTCAAGTTTGGTTGCTTTAGCATATAAGTCCCCAATCGTCACTTGACCATAACTAACTTTGGGTATAAAAAAGATTAATAAAATTAGTAAATAGTGATTTTTGATTTTCATGAAATTCATATTTGACATTTTTTATATGCGTTTATTTCTGTTCCCATTTCATAAAACAGCAGCCTCCTTCGATTAAATAATTTATTTAACTTAGAAGGAAATTGAGAATTAGTCATACTTATTTGTAAAACCCTTGGAGATGCAACATATATCTTAAATATTTTCTCTTTACCAGGAAAGGTAAATAAGCTACCAGTTAGGCATGAATATCTTTCAAAATTATTCTCCCCATTTGAAGTGGTTTCATTGGCGTAAAAAGTGCCGCAATCAGAACTTACAAACTTAAAAATTTCAGACTGACTTTGTAAAAAATTTGAAAATAGTGATAAAACTATAACTACCCTTATTAAAGCTTTCATTAATTATATTTTTCTCAATATACTTGTTTAACTGCACCCAACCCCCAACAACTTATTTACCGTACCTCTTTATTTATTTACCGTATAGCAATTTCCCGAAAAACCAAATTCGTCCTTGATATCTTATTCATTACGAGACTTTTTTAACCGTCCCCCCTACCGTATTTTCCCCTATCTTTGTCCCTAAATCGAAGCGCGCTCATGCTGAAAAAAATTCCAATATGTTTACAGGATTTTCGCAAAATCATCGAAAATGGTTTTCTCTATGTGGACAAAACGGCCTATATCTATATAACCGCCTGGGAAACAATCCAAATCTGATTTCTCCCTACCCAGCTTCTCCCTTTTCCGGCATAATAAACAGCACTTCTGTCCCTTTCCCTTTTCCTTGCCTGGAATTATCTGTCAGTCCCAGAAAATAGGCATCGCGTCCCAGAGAGGTGTTCAACAGGGCTATCCTTTCTTCGATAAGTTGAATGCCTCTCGATACATGACCACTCACTTTCTTGCCCGATTCATAGCCCATCCCATTGTCGCTGATCCTTATTTCCAATCCCCGTTCTGTCTTGTCAATCCTAAATTCAATGACCGGCAGTTTTTCATTCCCTTCCCCAAAAGCATGCTCAAATATGTTCTCTATGAAGGGTTGTAGAATCATAGGCGGCAAAAAGGTTTTATGGATATTTACCTCGTCACTAATTTCCCACAACAACTTTATTTCAGGAAACCGCAATTGCTGTATAGCTATGTATTGTCTGATATAATCGAGTTCCTCTTCCAGCAATATACTTTCCTTCGAGGCATTTTCAACCGTCTGACGTATTAATTTTGAAAAACTGGTAAGGAAATGTAATCCTTCCTGCACGTTATTTTTCAAGAAATAATATTGAATGGAATTCAGCGCATTAAAAGTAAAATGTGGATTCATCTGCGATCGCAAGGCTTCCATTTTTGTTTCTAAAATCTTTTGCTGCAGTTCGTTTTTTTCATGCTCTTCCGCTCTGATTCTTTTAATCCTATTTCTGGCAAATAAAAAGATACCTCCCATAAGAAGCAGCAACATTAAAAGTCTGAACCATAAACTAGCCCAAAATGGAGGCAATATTTCAAGATACAATGGAGTGGATGTATAAAATTTCCCCGTTGACAGATTCTTACCCTGTAATGTGATCTGGTATTTACCAGGGGCCCAGGTAATGACCTTAATGACCCCCTCCGGTTCAAAATTGGACCAACCATTATCCCTCCCATTTACCAGATACCTATACGATGCTTTTCCACCTTTGTAAATGTCATTAGCATAAAATTTGATTTCCAGTGCTGCCAAATTATGGGGAACCTTAATGTAGGAATTTTCCTTCAGGTTCAATAAATCATTCCCCTCCCTGACCGTATTCGATTTTAAATATTCAATACTTTTAATCTGTATCTTTTCCTTTTTTAAAAACTTATTATTTAAAATTGAATTTAAATTTAAAGAAAACAAATAGCTATCTGATAAAACCCAAAGTAGATTATTTTCGTCGATAAGAGCATCCTTGAACTGCAAAGATGGCAATCCTTCCTCATAATTTAAAAAATAAACTACCTTATCATTTTTTAAAATATTAATGCCCTTATTTGTTCCAATAATTAAATAATCGCGAAAACACTTGTGGAACAAGGTAGAAGTTCCATTAAAGTCAATATTTGGAATCAATTTTTTCTCTACAACCAGGCTATCATCGCCATATTTACCCACTATCCAGATTCTGCCATCCTTCTCATTTAGAATAATTTTATTATCCTTATTTATATCCATGTCGGAGAAATTTTCCCCTAAAAAGTGTCTCTGTTTTCTAATCAGGGTATCCCCCTCTTCTTGCCAGTGAAACAAGCCTTCACTGAAGGATGAAAACCAGATATCCTTCCCATTTTGAATCATTCTCGTTAAGTTTCGAGGGGTATCTGATTTGAAAAAAGAATA
>JANQZX010000113.1:3738-17864 GCA_030728245.1 Saprospiraceae bacterium
CATTTTGAATCATTCTCGTTAAGTTTCGAGGGGTATCTGATTTGAAAAAAGAATACAAGGTATGCTTGTAGGGTTTGGAAATATCAAAAAATTCATACATTTTCCCATACGTAACACTATACAGTACTCTATTATTCGTTGTTTTTAAAACATGGCCACCCTCTTCAAAATCAAAAAAATCAATCTGAAAATCTTTTGACAATCTAAAGATACCCAAGGTAGCTGAGACCCAAAGCTTTCCATCATTTCCATTTATAAACTGGTTTACCCGAAAACCTTTGGTTGCCATAAATTGAGCTTTCTTTTCATCAAAAACATTTTTATCGGGATTCTCTTCCCAACTATAGGTATTCTCAGGGTGACGTTTAGCAAAATCTAATAAGTCCTTTTTTAGGTCCTCTGCCTTGTAATGTTTAATTAATTTATTGTTGTCGTAAACATATATATTGTCCTGAGCCCCTAACCACATTCGCCCATATTGATCTTTAAAAACTGCGTTATAAATAATTGGTTTTTCACTTGCTGAAGGAGTTGGGAAAATTTCAATTTCCTTATTTAAATTTATCACGACAACGCCTTTATCGAGTGTGCTTAACCATAATTGCTTTTCCACTTTATCATAAAAGACGGACCAACCAAAGGTTGATGGCAATTTCCATTCCTGTGTTAAATCTGTCAAATACTTGCCATCATATTTATACAAGCCACCTTTCGCATCAGAAATATTCCAGCTGGCCATATAAACATCATTTCCTTCGCCCTTTTCCATTTTCCAGATAAAAGGAGCTTCAAAGGAATGTAAGCTTTCAAAATGGTTATTAAAAACTTGCAAGCCATCCATACTGGTAGCAACGACAAACTGATTTTGATTATGAATGGACGAAAGAAATCTGCCATTGGTAATAAAATTCAATCTATTTTCCAATCGATAGGGCTTGTTATTTTTAGTCGTTAAAACGGCCATTTTAAAATCATAATTCGTCACATAAATGGAATCATTCCACTCTGTGATATCCATCACAATGGTTCCATACTTGTTAGGAACCATAGCGATATTTTGAAAAGAGAAACCATTATAGATACTTAAACCATTTTCAGTACCTATAAAAACGCGATCCATTTTTTTGGAATAGTACACCTTCCTTATCTTATTTCCTGCTAGGCCATTGGAGGTATTATAATTAGTAAAGGATTTACCATTATATTTCACCACTCCTTTACCGTAGGTACCCAACCATAAATTACCAAAGCCGTCTTCTACGATACTCCACACTTCATTGGCTACCAATCCAGTAGATTCATCAAACACAAAAAAGTTTTTACCATCATAGCGAACCAGTCCACTTTGGGTGCCAATCCAGATCAATCCCTTAGAATCTTTAAACACACAACGGACGGTGTTGCTGGGTAAACCATTATCAATATTAAATTCTTTGAAAGGAGGGCGTTGTGACCAAAGAGAAATAGTTAGGAAAAGACTTAAAATAATCAGATATTTTACCATGTCAATCGCTCATTTTTTTAAGTATTTGTAATACTGTTTCGTTATTTCTGTAAGAGACATCCAGCACGGAATCATTTGTCATGGTAATTTTGTAGCCATTACTTCTTGAATATCTCAATATATGATTAATATTGACCAAATAAGATTTATGAATTCTACAAAAATTATCTCCCAATAATAATTCAATGGCTTTCAATGTTTTAGACATTATCATTTCTTTACCTGTCGATAGGTAAATTTTGGAATAATTCCCCATTCCTTCACAATAAATAATAAGATCTTTGTTTTCTAAAGAATACCCATTGGGAGTTGGAATAACTAATTTACTCGTTTGTTTTGATATATTTTCAACTTCTTCCGAAGGCATAGCCTTAGCGGTCTCCTTTATTTTTGTATTCAGGTGAATTTCCAGTCTTGTCAACATATCTGAAAGGTCATCTATGGCAATTGGCTTCAGAATGTAGTCGAAGGCACCGCTCCTTATCGCTTTTATAGCATGTTCTTTGTGGGCGGTGGTAAAAACCACTTCAAAAGATCTTGGCTCCTCGAAATGGTTAAAAAGATCGAAACCTGTGACTCCCCGCAGCTGAATATCTAAGAAAACCAGCTGCGGTTGGTACTTTTGGATAAGAGAAACACCCTGTTTGACATTAGATGCTTCACCCAAAATATTGATTTTATCGCCAAAGAATTGTTCTAACAATGAAATCAAAACCTCTCGCGCTAGCTTTTCATCTTCTATAATTATGGCTGACAACATATATTATATTTATAATTTAAATGATTACTTAGAATAATTTTACTAAATATAGGTGTATAATTTTGTAAATTTATACCAACTCAAAATATATAGCACCTATTTTTATTAAGCGTAGCTATAAAATTATTTACCGTAAATAAAGTGATCATGAAAAAAGTACTTTTTCCCGCTATTGTCTCCACCCTGATATTATTTATCTGGCAATTTATTTCCTGGGCTGCCATTAATTTCCATGAAAAAGCACAATCGTACACCGATAAGCAAGACGAATTATTAAATGCCATAAAAGCTACCGGATTAAAAGAGGGTGCCTATTTCTTACCGCTGCCAAAACCAGGATCTTCGACAGCAGAGCAGGAGGCACATAATACCGCGATGATTGGAAAACCATGGGTCATGATTCAATATCACGATGCTTTTAAGGTAAATATGGCCATGAATTTCACCCGAGGCTTAAGCATACATTTCATTTCTTCCCTTATTCTGATTTGGATGATAGGACTGATGGCCAATCAAACTTTTATGAATATTCTAAAAGTTTCATTGGCCATTGGGTTTGTGGGTTTTTTATTTTATCCTTATACCAATGATATTTGGTATGAAACATTTGACACGGTAGCCAGCCTCATGGATGCAGTTGTTGCCTGGGGTCTTGTGGGTATTTTCATGGGTTGGTATTTGAAAAAAGCCTAATCCATAAATGCCTGGTAAACCAATTGGCGCAAGCGACCATGATATTCCCAGGAGAAATTAGCTTCCTGTGTCATAAGAATGGCGATTAGCTTTTCTTTCGGGTCAATAAAAAAGTGCGTATTATAAGCGCCCTCCCAATAAAAAAGACCTTCGGAACCAGGGAATCTTGTTGCAGCGACGTCTGTTACTACGGCAAATCCGTAACCAAATCCCTCTCCAGGTCTGATAAACATATCTGCAGAATGATTGGCTGTCATCAGCTCAATCGTTTTTCTACTTAGTAATTGTTTACCGTTAAAAGAACCACCATTTAGCAGCATTTGGCAAAAATTACTATAATCTTTTGCCGACGAATACAGTGCGTTAACTCCGCTCCAAAGTTTAACCCCTTGTTTAGGCGGCTGATTAGCGGAGAGGGAAATTTTTTCTCCTTTGGTATGAACTTTTACTATTTTATTAAGGTCAGCGTCCGGCACGTTATAAAACGTCTGATTCATATTTAGTGGCTTGAAAACACGGGTTCTTAGAAATTCATCGGTAGAAAGACCCGAAAATTTTTCAATTAACGCAGATAGAATATCTGGCCCGGCACTGTAACGCCATTGCTTGCCTGGTTGACCATAGAGTGGAAAGGAAGAAATTTTTGATACTCTTCCCTGGATGTCCGGATACAGTTTGAAGAAATAATTTGCCATAAATTCCTTTTCAAACTTGTCAGCACCCAGTCCATGAGTGAGGCCGGAAGTATGGCTAAGTAGTTGGGAAATAGTCATTTCCGATTGTAAGGAATCGGTTTCGCCAGAGATACCGTCTTCTCTGTTTTTAATTACTCTGACTTTTTTAAATTCAGGAATATATTTAGAAACAGGATCGGACAGTAAAAATTTCCCTTCTTCGTAAAGCATCATAAAAGCGACGGTAATGATTGGCTTAGTCATGGATTGGATATAAAACAAGTCGTCCTTTTCCATTGGTAATTTAGCCACGGCATCTTTAAAACCTAACGCCTTATGCTGAACCACTTGACCGTCTTTAATAATAAGGGTAACAGCCCCCGGGATATTCCCTTTTGCTACTTCAGACAGTACAAAATCATCTAATCTTGTTAAGCGTTCTGTTGATATGCCTGCAATCTGGCTAAAAACAGGTGAGAGGAACACTAAGGCTACCACTCCCAGGAGAATAATTTTTTTCATAAAATAAGATTTAATAAAGGACTCTGAACCATATTGTTTCTTCAATATCTTTCATTTCAGCGAGCAGATTATCTGGATATTCTGTATCGACATCGGTGACTACGTAGCCTAAAGAATTGGTTGTCTTTAGCGATTGAGCTAAGATATTAATATGATGTGAGGCAAAAATCTGATTGATTCTTGCGAGCACATTGGGTACATTTTTGTGAATATGCAATAACCTGTGAGCATTTTTTACAGCGGGTACAAACAGATTTGGAAAATTGAGCGACCCCATGGTATTGCCAGAATTGAGGTATTCTGTAATTTTCTCTGGAATAAATCGGGCTCTATCCATTTCTGCTTCCAGGGTATTGGCAGAAATTCCCTCAGAAAACAGGACCCTATCCATGGCTTTGATTTTATCTAACCAAGTTAAGGCGCTTGGAGAAAGCTTATCGGGATTCAGGTCGAGGGCACAACTAAAAGCAGTATTTTCGACCAGATGGTGATAAAGCGCTTCCAGTTTAACTGCTTCAATATTTCCACAGTACAGCACTATGGCCGATGGTTTCAATGCGTTGAAAAAGGATTCCCCGAAAAAATGTTTATTTTCAGGCAGCTCACTGACATGAATAGAGACAAAATCGACCTGCATTAGCAAGCTATCCAACTGGCTATATTTTTTACTATTTCCCAGGGGGGATTTGTCGGCAATATCAAAAAACAGAACCTCCATGCCCAGATTTTCGGCTAAAACACCCAGCTGCGAACCTATTTTACCGTAACCCACGATACCCAGCTTTTTTCCTCTAATCTCATGTCCCATCTTACCTTTAGCACCCCTGCTTAAGGCCAGCATATTACCCAAGGTAAACTCGCCCACAGAACGCACATGACTGAAAGGAGCGTTAAAAACGGCCACACCATGACTGGAGCAAGCATCCATATCAATTTTTGAGGCATCGGAACTAAAAACGCCGAGACTAATCAGTCTTTTTGTATTTTTCAAGAGATCCTTTGTTATTTTTTGGCTGGAGGTAAGACCAAGGATATTCACCGTTTTTAATTTTCCTGCCAATTCCTCATCGTCCAAAGGTCTGTCAATAATTTCCACCTGATAAGCCTCCTTTTCAAAAGCGAGCGCAGCTTCCTTGTTAACGCCCTCCAATAAAAGAACCTTAATTCTTGTTTTTGGGTAAGAAAGGCTTCTGGCCAGATTCAACTCGTACAAAATTTCATCGACGGTAGAGGCAAAATGGTCTGCCTCTTTCTTTACCTTTTCGCGCTCGACATTTTCAGTGAAGAGATAAAATTTATTGGCATAACCGGCCTTCCAAATTTCGAGATCATTGGCACCATCCCCGATGACATAAACATCACCATTCAGATGTAAATCTTTAATGACCAGTGATTTTCCCCCATTTCGCGAGAGCGGATTTTCTGTATCGAACCCAATAATATTTCCCTCCTCGTCATAAACGAAGGTATTGGCATATACGTTGTCGGGTAAAAGGCCATAGGCTTCAATTACGGGGACGATAAACTCTTTAAAACCATTCGACACCACATAAACGGTATCTTTAAGGGCTGAGAGATATTTTTGGTTCCGTTCAAAAGAAGGAGAGATTTGAGCTTTCAATCTTTCCGCCAGATGATGGATATCATCTTTATTGGCCTTCAGGAGGTCCAGCCTGAGGGTCAGGGATTCTCGGAAGTCGAGTTCGCCATTCATACCCCGGTTAGTAATTTCGTGAATAGCCTGAACGACGGCATCCTTTTTCGAGGAATGCGCCAGGACAATTTCAGCCAGGACATCTAAGGCTTCCACCCGAGTGAAAGTACTATCAAAATCAATAATAAAGTAAGGATTCTTCTGCATGATGCAAAAATACAATCTTTTTTGAGGTGTAAAAAGAAAAAAGGCATTGCAGCTCATTTTAAGAACTACAATGCCTTTCAAATCATTTCACCAAAAATCGGTTAATTAATAACCAGGATTTTGTGGCTTAAGATTTGGGTTATTCTGCATTTCCGGAATTGGAAGAGGCAGAAGAAGGTGTTTTTGCTGTAACTTTTGGTTAGAGCTCAAGTTAGTATGACCTACGAACTCATCGAAACCTTTGGTATTTTCATTGAACGCTTTACGCAAGCGAACCATATCAAACCAGGTAATTTGCTCATAGCAAAGCTCGTACCAACGCTCTTTCCAAACCAATTCTCTGAAAGAATTAGCACTTAGAGAAGCTAAGGCAGGGGTCGTTAATTGGGCACGGTCACGAATACGTTTTACCGCATCATACGCTGCTTGAGTTGGACCGCCTACTTCGTTTTGAGCTTCTGCATAAGTAAGAAGTACTTCTGCATAACGGATTTGAGGAACATTTAAATTATTATTTCTTGTTCCAGGCATTCCAGCCGAACCGTTAGCTGTCTGGTTAAAATGTTTAAACACATAAGGGGCACCCAACTCAAAAGGAGCACCACTTCCGTTAGTGAAATAGCTGGTATAAAAATAACCATCCTGATTTTTCGCTCTTAAATCGCCTGTTTCGTAAGAATTATAAAAAGCAGAAGTAGGAACCGAGCTACCAGTACCACCAGGTCCGCTGAATGTTACAGGCTTAAAGTTTGGGAAAAAGTTACCCATCGGATTTTGTGCTACACTAGCATTATATTGGAGCATAAATAAATGTTCCAATTTGTTCTTAGTATTTTCTCTGTGTACATCATAGTAATTTGTAAACAGATTAATCACATTTGGATTACTATTCGCATAAGTAATTACCTCAAACGCTTTGTCAGCGGCTAATTTATAGTGAGAAGCCCCTTTTTTCAAAGGAAATCCAGCCATAGTAAGATAAACTTTAGCTAATTGCGCTTTGATTGCCGCTGAGTTAACTCTTCCTGAAGCGTCCATCCAGGGCAATCCAGCGGCTTCAGCAGACACTAAATCATCTACAATTAATTTATACACACTTTCCACAGAAGCACGGGAAGGACTGAAATCTTCAGAAGAGGCCGTTTGAGGCTTAGTAATCAAAGGAACATCACCCCATAATTGTACTGCAGTAAAGTAAGCAGAAGCACGAAGGAATTGCGCCTCACCTAAAATACGTTTTTTCTGAGCGGCATTCATTGGCGTAATAGCAGGAACTCTATCAATTACCTGGTTAGCCTGAGCGATCACTCTGTATAAACCAATGTAGTAGTTACGGATGTGTATAGTATTTCCGTCGTGAACTAAACCATAAAGGTTATTTAAATCTGAATTTTGAGCCGTTTCTGTGGTAGAAGTACCTGTCATCGCCTCTAATAACTGCCAGTTTGTAGAAAAGATACCCGCACCATTGCCCATAAATCGAAGATCTGCGTATACAGAAGCAATGGCCGCTTCGGCGTGATCCGGAATAGTATAAAAACTTTCCGGTGTAAGATTTGAAGGAGCTACCTCGGTTAAAAACTCGTTACAACCCATTTGCCCAACGACAAACAAAAGTAACCAAAACCGTTTAGCTGCACTTGATATATTTTTTATTTTCATGATTTTCAAAAATTTTAAGATATCCAAATTAGAATGCAACCTGAGCACCAATTAACAATATGGTTGGTTTCGGATAATTGTGCCAAACCATACCTTGAGAGAAAGCACTATTTCCACTTCCCTGGTTTGTAGGCGTAACCTCAGGATCGCCGATAATCTTATCCGAAACAATCAAGAAAAAGTTTTGAGCAGATGCATAAATGCGCAGTTTGCTTAAACGTAACTTACTCAAAGTTTCTGCCGGGAAGCTATAACCCAGTAATAAATTTCTTCCCCTTAGGAAAGAACCGTCCTTAATCCACCAGCTATCCACGTTGGTAACATAACCAGCTCTGGTATCGCGAACTTCTGCAATCATCGTATTTTGATTGGTTGGCGTCCATGCATTTAGCACCGAACTATAGCTATTTGCCAAAGCCTGACGGTCTTCACTTGGGTGAAGGTTCATCAACATTACATCATTACCATAGCTATATTGTAAATCAAGAGTAAGGTCGATATTTCCAAAACGAAAGGTATTAGAAAGCGTTCCCCAAAAGTCAGGGCTACCATTACCAATAATACTGCGATCTGCATCGGTAATTGCGAAATCACCGTTAACATCCTTATACTTAATATCACCTGGCAAGATAGTCAAACCATTGCGGTAAGAGGTAAATTTAGCAGCTTGAGCTCTTTCCGCTTCGCTCCAGATACCTAAACGAGTTAGTCCCCAGAAAGAACCAACAGGTTCGCCAATACGAATAATATTCGTTGGATTAGTAAAGTTAGGTCCACCTACGTTGAATATATCAGATGGCGTGGCCAAAGACAACACTTTATTTCTATTGGCAGAAATATTGAAGAAGGAGGTCCATTTGAACTTTTCCCTGTCGGCAATTGTAGCATTCAATGAGAATTCTAATCCTTGATTTTCCATAGAACCTACGTTACGACGAATGGTTGTATAACCACTGGTAGAAGGTACGGGAGCGTCAAGAAGCATATCGGTAGTTAAACGATAGTAGTAATCAAGTTCAATGTTTAAGCGATTATTGAACAAACCAAGTTCAACACCTAAATCTGTTTGAGCTGTTTTCTCCCACTGTAAGTTTGGATTAGCCAAACGGGAAATACCTGTACCTGAAACACGTGTTTCACCAATAACGGTGGCATAGTTTGAAGATAACAAAGAAAGAGAAGAGTAGGCAGGAATTTCAGAGTTACCCGTCAAACCGTAGCTTGTTCTTACTTTCAAATTAGAGATAACAGAATTTCCCTTTAAGAAATCTTCTTCCGAAACTCTCCAAGCTAAGGCACCTGAAGGGAAGAAGGCAAACTTTTCATTTTCACCAAATTTTGACGATCCATCACTTCTACCTGTAACGGTAACTAAATATTTGTTCTTTAAGCTATAGTTGATCCTACCGAAATAAGAATTGAACGAAAACTGAGCCGCATCAGAGCCCGCACCGTTAATAATAGCGGCAGAACCCAGGTTATTGAATCCGAAATAATCTGTGGCAAAAGTTCTTACGTTAGCAGAAATACCAAAGATATCAGTCTGTTGCCAGGAAACTCCTAACAATGCATTGATATTGTGAATCTTGTTAATTGACTTATTGTAAGTAAGGTAATTTTCCAATGACCAGAAAGTTTCCTTTCTATTAGAAGCTGAAGCTTCTCCTCTGTTTGCAATGGCCAATGTTCTCGTTTGAGAAGCATTGTTTTCCTGTGTTTGAATATTAACACCCGATACAGATCTGAATTCAAGGCCTTCTGCTAATTTGATATTGGCATAGAAACTACCTAAAGTAGTTTGGGTGTTAAGTATAAACTGACGACCCATTAATCGGTGAACAGAACTGAAAGTACCTTCAGCAAAAGGGAAATCTCTGTTATTAGCATAAGTACCGTCCTCATAAGTTACAGGAAGGAAAGGGAAATCTTCAACTATCTGACGGGATACCGCGTTATTCACGTCGGAAAGACTTTCAGACTGATTGTTATAAGATAAAGTTCCACCTACTTTCAACCAGGTTTTAATCTGATCATCGATAGTAAAACGACCAGAGTAACGCTTCAAATAAGTCGTCTTGACTAAACCCTGATCATCGCGGTAACCCATTCCGAAAGAATATTGGGTACGTTCATTACCGCCATTGAAACCTAACTGATGGTTTTGAGATAATTTTGCTTGTGTTGATTCCTTAAACCAATCGGTGTCGAACTTAGGACTACCATCAGCATTCCAAACACGAGGATCGATACGACGAAGTTTTGGATTCAAATAAGCCCATCTACCTGCTTTCCAACCATTAGGATCATATTTCTCCATATTTCTCCAGGCCAAATCTTCCACAGCAATATACTCAGCTGAATTCAATACTTCAGGCTTGTTAGGTCCTGTAGTGTTGACACTCATGTCCACATTGTAAGTAACCGTTCCGTCACCCGCCTTACCCTTTCTTGTGGTAATGAGGATTACACCATTGGCACCTCTTGCACCATAGATAGCGGTAGAAGAAGCATCTTTCAATACTTCCACAGAAACGATATCATTTGGATTGATATAGTCAATCGCGTTTGAAAACTGGCTTTGCGTGTTTTGAGGCAACATAACTCCGTCCACCACATATAATGGGTTATTGGAAGAGTTGATAGAACTAAAACCACGAACGCGTACAGTGGTACGACCGCCTGGACGACCAGAGTTGTTGTTTACTTGCACACCCGCCATTCTACCAGCAAGTGCCTGATTTAAAGATGGGCTGGGACGCTCAAGAAGGTCATTTTCCTTAACGGAACTTACCGAACCAGTTAAATCCGATTTTCTCTGCGTACCGTAACCGATAACGACTACTTCAGAGAGCACTTTTGAATCGGGAGATAAGGTCACGTTAATAACCGTTTGGTTGTTAACGACCACATCTTTCGATTCGTAACCAAGGTAGGTAAACGTCAAAACGCTGCTTGGTCCTGATACCTCAATGCTGTACATACCGTCCAGATCAGTGGTAGTACCCTTTGACGTTTCCTTTACCATAATGTTAACACCGATAAGGGCTTCCCCCTTCTCGTCCGTAACCTTTCCCTTTACGGTTTGACCTATTGCTGTTGTCATCCAACCCAAGGATAACAAACAGGCAACCAGTACAGCCGTCATTTTAGGGTGACTTTTTGTTTGCATAAATACAATCGTTTTTAGGTATTTATAAAATATTTTATATAGCAAGATAATGGATTTTAATTGTTAATTGTGAATTATCATTATTATTATTTCATTAAAAATAGGTAAACAAAATAAGTGCCTGAAATTAGCTTTACTTTCAGGCACTTAAAAAAATTATATCTTGTTTTTTAGCCCGGGTATTTCCATGGAGATCTATACTCTCTTTTTAACAACCCATTAGCCTCTTTATCGTTAACGATGAGATCTTTTTCATGATTCCATTCGATGGATCGACCGAGTTTTGCTGAAAGATTTCCCAACAGAGCCATATTTGTGGCATGCCTTCCGTGAGAAATATCGGCATGGGGATTTTTTCCTGTGGGAATGCATTCCAGGAAATCCTTCCAGACCAGATTGATATTTTGCTGATCGGGATCGTTCAATTGTGCTGCTTCTCTGAGTATTTCCTTTTTAGGATCATTGGGATAAAAAGTCCAGCCTTTTATCCAACCCAGATGCAGGACACCTTCTGATCCATAAAAATACACCCCTACGTTTTCCCCTTGTCTTTCCGGGTGATTACTTAACAGCGTATGTTCCCAGGACAGGATAAAGGATTCGAATTCATAGACAACCGTTTGTTCTTCAGGGGCATTAGCTAAGGAAAGTCTGATGTCAGATTTTTCAGCGGAATAAATCCTTTTTGGCATAATCTCATCCGTCCACCAAAGAATCTGATCAAACCAATGCGGGCCCCAATCACCTAAATTACCATTGGCAAACTGCATATAGTGTCTGAATCCTCTGGGATGAATACCGGGATTATAGTTAACCATGGGCGCCGGACCGCACCAGAAATTCCAATCTAACCCCTTTGGTGGCGCCATTACCTCTTCCTTTTTACCCAGGCCCTGATTATAATGAACAAAAGCTTTGACCTTATAAATCTTACCTGCTTTTCCTGACTTTAAAAATTCCTGAGCGCTCACATTATGTGGAGAATATCGCCTGTGAAAATCGACGATACAGACCCTTTGGTTATCCCTGGCCGCTTTTTCAATGGCAGTGCCCTCTTTTACGGTATGTGAAATAGGTTTTTCAAGAAAAACGTGCGCGCCATTTTTCATTGCCTCGATGGCTATTAAAGCATGCCAGTGATCTGGAGTTGCATTAATAACAATATCTGGTTTCTCTTTTTGAATACATTCCCTAAAGTCGTTATAGGTTTTAGGCCGGTCATTTGTCAGTTTATCAACCTCTGCTTTACATTTAGTCAATTGATTATCGTCCACATCACATAGGGCGGTCACTTCAATTTGACCTGTCCTGATACCCTCCCTGAGAATATTCAATCCCCACCAACCACTACCAATGAGCACGGTTTTATACTTAGACGGTTTAAAGGGAATGAGATAAGGCTGGGCGAAAACGGCGGCACTGGCCAAGCTGGCTTGTTGTAAAAATACGCGTCTTTTCATACGGGTAGGAGGTTTTTAGATAAACGGACATACAATACGAAGGTTAATCTAATCATTTTGAAATACATTTCAAAATATCAGGCTTAAAAAGTCCATTTTAAATAGGGATGATCAAAAAACACAAACTTATGTTCCGATTATGTGTAAAAAAACACATAATTGGAACTATTTATTGGAAATGCGTTTAAAAGCGGTAACTTTATACTATAATTAAATCTTGAACTATGTTCTTTGAAAGAAAACTGTATCCTGAACTATTACAATGGAAAATCGGGAAATACAGAAAACCCCTTATTCTTCAGGGAGCCAGACAAACGGGTAAAACCTCATTGATTAAACATTTTGGAGCCACACAATTTCTTGAAACAGCCTACTTCAATTTTGAAGAAAGACCAGAACTGGGACAAATTTTCAAGGACACCAAACAAGTAGATCGAATACTGCATAATTTATCCATCATTTATGGAAAAAAAATAGATAGCAGCACGATGTTAATCGTGTTCGATGAGATACAAGCCTGTGAGGAAGCCTTGAATGCCTTAAAGTATTTTAGTGAAAATGCCCCTGAGTTTGCCATTATTGCAGCTGGGTCATTGTTAGGTATTAGTCTGGGTTCCCACAAATCTTTTCCCGTTGGCAAAGTTGAATTTTTACAATTAAACCCTTTGACTTTTTTTGAATATTTGAAGTCTAAAAATCTGTCTTTATGGAATTATGCTCAAACGACAACAGAAAGTTTTGACGCATTATTACCCGGTTTTTTTGTTGAATTTATTGATCACTTTAAAACTTATATGATTTGTGGGGGAATGCCTGAGCCAGCGTTGCGCATGGTAGAGACCATGGATATGTACGAAGTGGAGAAAAGTATGAACCAGATACTGAGTGCTTATGCTTTAGATTTTTCAAAACATGCAGAAAAGACGGAGGCGCTCCGTATCAGATATGTTTGGGAAGCTATTCCAGCTCAACTGGCAAAGGAAAATAAAAAATTCATTTATCAAACCATCAGGCAAGGTGCCAGGGCCAGGGAATTTGAAATGGCCATTGAGTGGTTAGAACAAGCCGGATTGATACACCGGATTCCCCTTTGCAAGAAACCTTCTTTTCCTCTATCGTTTTACAGCGACCTTTCCGCATTTAAAATTTATATGCTTGATGTTGGTTTGTTGCGCATTCAAACAAGGCTTGATCCAATTATTTTTAAAGAAGGACATCGACTTTTTACTGAATTTAAAGGCGCCTTATCTGAAAATTATATTTTACAAAGTTTGACGGCTCAATTTGACGGATTGATAAGTTATTGGGCGTCTAATGGAAAAGCGGAGGTAGATTTTTTACTACAGTATAAAGATATGATTATTCCGATTGAGGTAAAATCGAGCGACAATGTCACAAGTAAGAGTCTTTCTGTTTATGCTAAAGAGTACTCGCCTCGCCTAAGAATTCGGTTTTCGCTTAAAAATCTGGAATTTAGCACGGACGGGTTACTGAACATTCCCATTTTCCTGGCCGACCACACGAGGACATTCATTGATGGAATAATAAAAAAAGGCCTCTGATAAAACCAGAGACCTTTTAAGTTGGCGGTCCGGACGGGACTCGAACCCGCGACCCCATGCGTGACAGGCATGTATTCTAACCAACTGAACTACCGAACCATTTGGGCTTTTTGAAGCAAAACCCCAGCTTTATATATTGGAAGCCGACTTAAAGAAACCTAGGTTCCCAGCGACTCAACGTTACCGCTTCATAATGAAGCAGTAGCGGTCCGGACGGGACTCGAACCCGCGACCCCATGCGTGACAGGCATGTATTCTA
>JANQZX010000114.1 GCA_030728245.1 Saprospiraceae bacterium
CTTTTTCCTCCTTAATTAAACCAACTTTGTACCCTGACTTATCCATTTTCTGCCAGGAGCTTACTAATATAACTACCCAGGAAACTAATAAAGCGCCGACTTTTCCGGCTGTAATAGAGCGATTTTTAGATTGGGTAAATCTTGAAGAAGATTATATGCTTTGTTCATGGGGACATTTTGATAAAAAGATGTTCATACAAGATTGTAAACTTCATCATATTGAATCCGAGTGGACAGATCATCATATAAATTTAAAGCGACAATACTTAGATTTCAAAAAACTTAAGCGCTCCGTCGGTTTGTCCCATGCTTTAGAAATAGATGGCTATGAATTTGAGGGAAATCAGCACCGGGCATTACCCGATGCTGAAAACTTAGCTGTTTTATTTGTTCACCACCTCGACAAGTGGCAATACTAAACCATTTACAGTTTAAAGTGGAATATTTCCGTGTTTTCTATTAGGAGTCGACACTTTTTTATTCTTAAGCATGCTAAATGCTTTTATCAGTTTAATTCTGGTTTTATCAGGTTGAATAACTTCATCAATAAAACCCCTTTGCGCGGCCTGAAATGGATGAGCAAATGCAATTTTATACTCTTGTTCTTTTTGGATAGTCACTGCTTCAGGATTTTCTGCTGAGGCAATTTCTTTTTTAAAAATAATTTCTGCGGCACCTTTTGCGCCCATAACGGCAATTTCAGCAGTAGGCCAGGCAAAATTCATATCGGCACCAATATGTTTTGAATTCATAACATCATAAGCACCTCCATACGCTTTTCTGGTTATTACGGTAATTCTGGGAACTGTAGCCTCGCTGAAGGCGTAAAGTAATTTTGCGCCATGTATGATTATTCCGTTCCATTCCTGGTCAGTACCTGGTAAAAAGCCAGGTACATCCACTAAAACCAGCAAAGGTATTTGAAAAGCATCGCAGGTCCTTACAAATCTGGCAGCTTTTCTTGATGCATCAGTATTAAGCACACCGGCTAAAACCATTGGTTGGTTTCCTACAATACCAACAGACATGCCGGCGATACGTGCAAAACCGACAATAATATTTTCAGCAAACAACTCTTGAACTTCAAAAAATGAATTTTCATCCACAATTCCGTTGACAACATCTTTCATGTTGTAGGGCTGATTAGCATTATCTGGAATTATGGTATTTAATGCTGAGGCAACTTCAGTGCCGAGTGTAAAAGGTAAATCAACTGGTTTTTCCCAACAATTTTGAGGTAAATAAGATAATAATCCTTTTATCTTCCTCAGACAATCGACATCATTTTCTGCTGTAAAATGAGTTACACCCGATTTGGAAGCATGAGTTAATGCTCCTCCTAATTCCTCTGACGTGACGGTTTCATTGGTAACGGTTTTGACCACATTTGGACCTGTGACAAACATGTAGGAACTTTCTTCTACCATAATGGTAAAATCAGTTATAGCTGGAGAGTAAACAGCCCCTCCGGCACAAGGTCCCATAATAGCTGAAATTTGAGGAATAACACCACTGGCACATACATTTTTATAAAATATATCAGCATATCCTCCTAAGGAAACTACCCCTTCCTGAATTCTTGCCCCACCTGAATCATTCAAACCGATAATAGGTGCGCCATTATTCAAGGCCAGCTCCATTATTTTTACTATTTTTTCTGCATGTGTCTCAGACAGGGAACCGCCAAAAACAGTAAAATCCTGAGCATAAACATAAACTAAACGCCCATGAATTGTACCATAACCTGTTATAACACCGTCACCATAATATATTTGTTCCTGCATACCAAAATCGGTACACCTATGGGTAACCAATTGACCAATCTCCTCGAAACTACCACTATCAAGTAGAAAATGAATTCTTTCCCTCGCGGTTAATTTACCCTTTTTATGTTGATCATCTATCCTGTTTTGCCCCCCACCTAAATGAGCTATTTGTATGCGTTCTTCTAAAGATTTACTTCCGTTCATTATTGATTAATTAGCTTCATTAAAAGTATGTCATAAAAATAAGGTTTATACTACCTAAAAACAGGGTAGTTTATATTATTTTTGAAATTATTTTAAAAAAACCGAAACCATGTCAAGTAATCTATTATCACAGCGAGTTGTAAGAATGGCTGAATCTGAAACACTTAAAATGTCACAGATGGCGAGAGAACTTAAAGCTAAAGGACACGAAGTTATAAATTTAAGTATTGGTGAGCCTGATTTTGATACACCTGACGCTATAAAACAAGTGGCAAAAGATGCCCTCGATGCAGGGTTTACAAAATATACTCCTGTTCCTGGTATACCAGAATTAAGAGAAGCCATTAGTAAAAAATTTAAGGAGGAAAATAATTTAGAATATAAAGCAAGCCAGATTGTTGTTTCTAATGGTGCTAAACAGACATTGGCGAACATTTTTCTTTCTTTATTAGACCTGGATGATGAGGTTATAGTACTGGCTCCATATTGGGTTTCTTATTCAGAAATTATTAAACTGGCAGAGGGTAAAACCGTTTTACTAAAAGCGGGTATTGAAAGTGATTTCAAGGTTAGCGCAGATGATATCGAAAAAGCCATAACCCCAAAAACAAAAGCTTTATTATTTTCATCTCCTTGTAATCCAACTGGTTCCGTTTATCTTGAATCTGAATTAAAAGCTATTGCACAGGTCATTGGTAAGCATCCCGGAATTATTATTGTCGCAGATGAGATCTATGAGTACATTAATTTTACTGGAAAACACATCAGTATTGGTTCTTTCCCAGAGGTAAAAGATCAGACAGTGACGGTAAATGGCTTTTCAAAGGGATATGCTATGACAGGTTGGAGATTAGGTTATATGGGAGGACCTCAATGGTTATCAGATGCCTGCAATAAAGTTCAGGGACAAATCACCTCAGGTGCCAATTCATTCAGCCAAAAAGCAGCCACCTTTGCCCTTCAAACAAAATTGCCTGAAACTGAATTAATGAAAACAGCTTTTTTAAAAAGAAGAGATATGGTTCTTCAATTACTTCAGGAAATTCCAGGCGTTAAGGTGAATCTACCCCTTGGTGCCTTTTATATTTTTCCTGATATTAGTGCCTATTTTGGAAAAAAATCAGATACTATGGAGATCAATAACGCGAATGATTTTTGTGATTATATTCTACAGGAAGCTTTCGTTGCCGTAGTTTCAGGTGCAGCATTTGGTGCCGATGAATGCTTTAGAATTTCTTACGCAGCTTCTGAAGCTGAATTAACAGAAGCTGTTGCCAGAA
>JANQZX010000115.1:0-16013 GCA_030728245.1 Saprospiraceae bacterium
AACTAAGTGGTCCCGACGGGAATCGAACCCATATCTAGTGTTTAGGAAACACCTATTCTATCCGTTGAACTACGGGACCCCAAACTGTAGGAAGCAGTTCGGTCGCAAATATACGCATTACCCTCATAAATTCTAATTAATTAGTACGAAGTCAAAAAAATACCAACAGTTTAATTTTTAACCTACAACTACCCTAGAATTGATTTTCCTAATAATTCTTATAAAAACTTTAATATGTTCGTTTTTTATTGTTTGCAGCAATGTTTAATAGGTTTGCATCATCATTTAAACAACATTTATGATGAAAACTACACCCAGATTACTAAAAAATGCAGTACCCTTTCTTTTTTCCATTTTTTTCCTACTTCTTTCCGGATGTAAAAAAGACGAGACTGATTTTATTTCCCAAAAAATTACTAAGGAATATTCCAGTGAGGTTATTCAGCAATGGAATCATGTATTTATTGATTTGGAAAGATATGCTCAGGGATTCAGACCTTGTCCGGCGCCCAGAGCAATGGCCTATATTGGATTAGCTTGTTATGAAGCTTGCGTAAAAGATATGCCGGCATTCAAAAGTATCCGTTATAATTATCCAGGCTTGAACATTCCTCAACAATTACCTCTTAAAGATTACCATTATCCTATGGTAATTAATGCCATTTATAGTAGATTGCTTACTGACTTTATGGGTAATGTTAAAGGTATTCCAACAAATAGTTTTGTTCAAATATCAGCTTTATACAACAAACTAAAAAATGATTACCTAAGTGAGGCATCAGGTGAAACCATTGCTCGTTCTGAAGAATATGGATTAAAAGTGGCTCAGGCGGTTTTCGAATATTCAAAAACAGATATTGTTGGACATAATCATCATTTAGATCCCTTCAAGGACAATATTGGAAATTATAAACCTCAAGCTGTGCCAGGAAGTTTCAAACCTACCAATGCGGTTGGCCCAGGTATGTTCCCAGATTATGGCTATGCCAGAACTTTTGTTATCAAGGATGCTGACAAATTAATTCCGGGCCCCATTCCCTATAGCGAGGAAAAAAATTCTCCATATTATGTTCAGGGCGCTGAAGTTTATGCCGCAGTAAATAATCCAACGCCCGATCAACGATGGATGGCTTTTTTCTGGAGTGATGACCTTACCGGCTTAACTTTCAGCCCTCCTACCAGATGGTTAGCCATTGCCAATCAGGTATATGAACTGGATAACGTTGACCTTGAAACTGCTGTTTATGCCAATGCAAAAGTAGGCATTGCATTGAATGATTGTGTAGTAGCCTGTTGGTATTCTAAATATTTTTATAATATCCAACGTCCTGTCGATTACATTAGAAAGGTTTTTCGCTCTAACTGGCAACCGGCCTTATATAATCCGCTAACAAAAGAAACCGGCATTTCCCCCAATTTTCCAGCTTATCCATCAGGTCATTCTACCATGGGTGGAGCTGCAGCAGAAGTATTAACCGATATTTTTGGAAATTATTACCCGATGACAGATAGATGCCATGAGGGACGACAAGATTTTGAAGGAAGTGCTCCACGCCATTTTAATTCTTTCTATGAGATGGCAAATGAAAATGCCATTTCCAGGATTCCTTTAGGCGTTCATTTCAGGATGGATTGTGACCAGGGTGTAAATCTGGGCATTCGGGTAGGACGAAAAGTAAATCAGTTTTCGTGGAAAAAGGGATAGTCTTCCATTTCATCACATAGTTTTGGAACCATAAATTTTAAGGATATTAAGTTTGCCAATTTAATGTTATATTAGTTGGTACATTTAAACTATTCGCGTTCTAAAACTGAAATGATGAAAATTTTCAAAATATTCCTATACATTATGGCAGCCTTTATTTTTATAATGTTGCTGCCCAGAACTATAGGATTTTTGTTTCCAGAAAATGCACCTATCGCCTATCATTTCGAAGTACTCGATTACCTCGCTATTGGCGTGGGTCTTGAAAAACTTGCAAACCTGGAGCCTGAAATTCCAAAATCTATAGAGGAAATTAAAAATATTGAATACAAAAAGGTAAATGGTAGATCGCTCCAACTAGATATCTACAAACCTCGAGATCTTAAAAAACCAGCGCCTCTTTTAGTTTTTGTTCATGGTGGTGGTTGGAAAAGTGGCAAACGATCTGATTATCTGGTTTACCTGGTCGATTTTGCAAAAAAAGGGTATATCACAGCGACCGTTTCATATACCTTGAAAAATGATAGTATTTATCCGGCTTGTGTTCAGGATGTTTCTGATGCCATGCATTTTCTCTTTAATAACAGCAAAAAATACGGATATGACCCAGAACGCGTTGCCATGATTGGCGGATCAGCAGGCGGTCACCTGGTCTTGATGACTACGTACGATTTTAAAAATCCTACCATTCCACTCGATAGTTCCTACCTTAATGGTCCACCGAATAAAATTAAATGTGTCGTTGATATTTATGGTCCAGTGGATATGACAACACCTTATGCTCAAAATCAGGACCTTGTCACAGGTTTTATCGGTCATTCGTTCAAAGAAAGACCTGATTTATATTGGGAGGCCTCGCCAGCAAAATATCTTCGAAAGGGATTGCCCCCTACCCTCATTTTTCAGGGAACCTCCGATAATCTTTTACCACAAAGTCAATCAGATACTTTAAAAGCTAGGCTTGACCGGCTCGGTGTTCCTGCCGAATACTATAAACTCCCTCTTTGGCCACATGCGATGGATATTGCACAACGACCAAATCAATATATGCAAAAGAAAATGGATGCTTTTTTTGAGAAATATTTAAAGTGAGATGAAGTTAAAAAAAATTCTTTTGCCATTTTTAATATTGATCCTTACAAATACGATTATTCAGGGTCAGAAAAAGAAATGCCAATGGCAATGCAAAACAGAATCCTGTATATTTAACCTCTGTAGCCGTTCCATTCATCATCTTTAAAGACAGATAATTCTCAAATTTTCCAATTTTCAAATGTAGGTAAATTAAAACCCTTTTCGTGGAAAAAGGGGTAATATTGAATGATATTATTTCAGGTTAAAATATTTATCTTTGTGAAAATTTTTAAAAACTTTAACCTACCTTATTAATGAGTGCTATCAAATATCAGTTCAGGGAAGTGGAACAAATAAAAACAACTATTTGGCCTGACGCCAAACAGGGTTCCATTCATATTGCTCAGGTTATTGCCCAGGCCATTAAAGAAAAAGCGGCAAAGGGGGAAAATATTTTGTTGGGTCTTTCCACTGGTAATTCACCCGTTCAGGTATATAAGGAATTGGTGCGAATGCATAAGGAGGATGGTCTGAGTTTTAAAAATGTCATTTCTTTCAATCTCGACGAATACTATCCTATGCAGCCCGATGCTTCTCAAAGCTATGTGGCCTTCATGAAGCATCACTTATTTGATCATATTGATATTCAAAAAGAAAACATCCATATACCTGATGGCACTCTTCCTTTGGAAGAAGTTGAAGCCTATTGTATAGCGTATGATAAGAAAATAAGTGACTTAGGTGGTATCGATATACAATTATTGGGCATTGGTAGAAATGGGCATATCGGATTCAATGAACCCGGATCATTCGAAAATTCTCCTACCCGCCTGGTTCGTCTGGATGCTACTACGAGAACTGACGCATCAAATGATTTCGGTGGGGAGGAAAATGTTCCCTATCGGGCGATTACCTTAGGTTTGAAACCCGTTATGAACTCGAAAAAAATTCTACTTTGCGCTTGGGGTTTAGGAAAAGCGAGTATTTTGCAAAAAGCGGTGGAAGGTCCTATCACCAACGATTTACCCGCCAGCCTGTTACAACGTCATAAAAATACGGAATTTTTTATAGATTTTCCGGCAGCTGAAAGCTTAACCCGATTCAAAACGCCCTGGTTAGTAGCCCTTTGTAACTGGACGCCAGACCTCATTTGCAAAGCGGTGGTATGGCTTTCCCTCCAATCAAATAAGCCTATTCTTAAATTAACCGCAGAAGATTATAAGTCCCACGGATTGAGCGATTTATTAGTCGAATACGCAACAGCTTACGAGATAAATATTGTTGTTTTCAATCGATTGCAACACACTATTTCCGGCTGGCCTGGCGGAAAACCTAATGCCGATGATATTACCCGACCTGAAAGAGCCGTTCCAGCAAAAAAACGGGTCATCATTTTCAGCCCTCATCCCGATGATGATGTAATTTCCATGGGTGGCACTTTCCTTCGTTTGGTCGATCAGGGTCATGAAGTACATGTGGCCTATCAAACGTCGGGAAATATTGCCGTTCACGATCACGATGCCTTCCGATTTATAGATTTTACTATAGATTTATTATCAAAAGGGGAAATAAATACCGCTATTCAAGCTAAAATTGATCACTTTGAACAGCTAAAATCCATTTTAACTGATAAGAAACCGGGTGAAAAAGACCATCCAGGTATCCTTCAGGTCAAAGGGCTTATCAGAAGAGGAGAAGCCAGTGCCGGTGCTCGTTTTTGCGGATTAAATGATGATCATATCCATTTTATGGACTTACCCTTTTATGAAACCGGAGGGACCAAAAAAAGCCCGCTTTCTGACGTAGATGTAAATCAAACCGCAGCCTTTATAAAAGAAATTAAACCACATCAGATATTTGCAGCCGGTGACCTTGCCGATCCCCATGGTACCCATAAGGTATGTTTAGATGTAATATTAATGGCCATGGAATCCTTGAAAAATGAAAGTTGGATTACTGACTGCTGGCTTTGGCTTTACAGGGGTGCCTGGCATGAATGGCCGGTAGAAGAAATTGAAATGGCCGTGCCCTTAAGTCCCCAGGAACTTGTTCGTAAAAGAAAAGCTATTTTTATGCATCAATCGCAAAAAGATACCCCTCCTTTTGCCGGAAATGATCCCCGGGAATTTTGGCAAAGGGCAGAAGAAAGAAATAAAGAAACCGCTGACACCTATCATGCTATGGGCTTTGCAGAATACGAAGCAATGGAGGCTTTCCGTCGCTGGAAATTTAATTTTTAACGTCGCTAACAACTTTGGTAGGTCTTTAACCAGGAATAAAAATTATTTCCTCTTTTCTTTTTCTTTGCGTATATTGGTACGATAAATTGTTTAAAGTACCGTGAAACCTCTATGAAAACAAAACAAACCCAAGTAATTCTTTCAGTCATTATATCGATAATGCCACTCTTTTCATTATCGGGTCAGGTCATCATACCCCTTCCGTCCCAAGTAGTTTCTGCCCCTGGCTTTTTTTATTTTTCGGGTAGTACTACCATAAATTCAGACAAAAACACCCCCATTCCAACCTATTTACAAACCTATTTAAAGCAAAGACAAACCGCTTTGAATGCGAATGGAAATGCAAATGAGATAGTGTTTACCGTGTCAAACCAAGGCTTTTCGGAAGGTTATGAACTCAAAATCAGTCCAAATAAGATTCATGTAACGGGTAATGACGAGAGGGGTTTGTTTTATGGAATACAAAGCCTTATTCAATTCCTTCAGCATCAGCCTCTATCTAATGGAAGCATCAGCATACCCTGCCAAACCATAACAGATCAGCCCCGATTTGGATACAGAGGTATTATGTTGGATGCAGGTCGATATTTTCAGCCCGTTTCTTACATTAAGGAATTATTAGATATGATGGCTACCTATAAATTCAATACCTTCCACTGGCATCTGACGGAAGACCAGGGTTGGCGCGTAGAGATTGAAAAATACCCGAAGCTAATGTCCAAAGCAGCTTGGCGATCAGAAACAGTTATAGGTCATCACAATCAAAAACCCCGTGTTTATGATGGTGAAAAACACGGCGGATATTACACCAAAGCGGACATCAGGGAAATTGTTGCCTATGCTGCAGAAAGAAATATTACGGTTATTCCTGAGATTGAAATGCCAGGTCATGCTACGGCAGCCATTGCTGCTTATCCCGAACTTGGCTGTACAGGAAAGGACTTAGAAGTACCAAGAGATTGGGGTGTGAAAGAAGATGTTTACTGTCCATCGGAAGCTACTTTTACCTTTTTAGAGGACGTTCTCACAGAAATAATTCCTTTGTTCCCTAGTCCGTATATTCATATCGGCGGTGATGAATGCCCTAAAAAGCAGTGGAAAGAAAGTGCTTTAGCACAGTCAGTTATGAAACGGGAGGGGCTAAAAGACGAGGATGCCTTGCAGAGTTATTTTATAAAACGGATGGAAGCCTTTCTTAAAACCAAAGGCAAAAAACTCATTGGCTGGGACGAGATTCTCGAAGGTGGTCTCGCTCCTGACGCTACAGTTATGTCCTGGCGAGGTATAAAAGGAGGTATTGAAGCTGCCCACTTGGGTCATGACGTTATCATGAGTCCAAATACCTTCTGCTATTTTGACTATTACCAGTCTGATGCACCAGGAGAACCCTTAGCTATTGGGGGAAAATTAACAGTGGAAAAAGTATATTCTTTTGATCCCATTCCCGATGAATTACCAGCAGAAACGCATAAACATATATTAGGAGGGCAAGGAAATATCTGGACAGAGTATATTTCAACGTTGCCAAAACTCAGATACATGGCCTACACCCGTATGCTTGCTCTTTCAGAGGTACTTTGGACACCCGTTGCAAAAAAAGAATTTTTACCTTTTGCGGTAAGACTTAACAAACATATTGACTATTGGAAAACTAAAAATATTGAGTTCGCCAATCATTTATTTGAAATCAAACCTACCTTAACAACAAAGGAAGAAGGTTTAGAGGTAGCATTAACCCCATTGGTTCCCTGGGGAGAAATAAGATATACCCTAGATGGAACGGAGCCAAAAAGCACCTCCGCTGTATATACTAATCCTTTGCTGTTAACTAAAAAGACGGTCGTAAAAACACAGTCTTTTGTCCAGAACCAGGCTAAAGGACATCCTATTTCAATAGATTTCCTACCTCATAAAGGCGTACAAGCCAAAATATTATCAAAAACTACCCCTTCAAAAACATACAAGGGAGCGGGAGAAAGAGGATTAATCAACGGCATTTTTGGTAGTAAAACTCAGTTTAACGATGGAGAATGGCAGGGCGTTACACCGGGTGAACCGTTCAGTATGAAGTTAAGCTGGACGGAAAAAAAATCGATTAAAGGTATTCAATTCCATGCATTTAACGATCCTGAATCATGGATTTACTTACCATCGGAAGCCACTATTTATACTTCTAAAGACGGAAATACATTTTCCAAGGCCTGCGAAACCAAGATTACTGAAAATAAAGAAACCAAGACGCTTGCGGTGGATATACCCTGCAAAATTACATCGCAGTTTATCGAAATTAAGATACCTGCCATGGGATCCATTCCTGTCAACAGACCAGGCGCGGGTAACCAAGCTTGGTTATTTTTAGATGAAATAAGGGTCTATTAATTAACTGAAAAAAACATTTTCATGAATTTATCTATGTTGGACTGGGGCATCATTTTTGCCTTCTTTGCCGTCACTTTACTTATCGGTTTGTATGCTTCCCGAGGTGCGGGAAAAAGTTATGCAGAATTCTTTCTTTCGGGAAGAGACATGCCCTGGTGGCTCCTTGGCGTTTCTATGGTGGCGACCACTTTTTCTGCAGACACTCCTAATCTGGTTACCGATTTGGTGAGAACGCATGGTGTAGCGGGTAACTGGTCCTGGTGGGCATTTTTACTGACAGGCATGCTTACCGTATTTGTATATGCACGACTTTGGAGAAGGTCAGGTGTTTTGACAGACTTAGAATTTTACGAATTAAGGTACAGTGGAAAACCAGCGGCATTTTTACGTGGCTTCCGAGCTATCTATCTTGGTGTCTTTTTCAATGTCATGATAATGGCTACGGTTTCATTGGCAGCCATAAAAATTGGTGCCGTAATGCTCGATTTAAAACCCGTTGAAACCTTGCTAATAACCTCTATTATTACGGTAATTTATACTTCCATTGGTGGCTTAAAAGGCGTGGTACTCACCGATTTCTTTCAATTTATATTAGCTATGGGCGGCATGGTAATGGCTTCCATTTATATTGTAAATCTGCCCGAGGTTGGTGGTTTAAGCAACATGTTAGCACACCCAAACCTTACCGGTAAATTAAATTTTTTACCTGACTTTTCCGATTCCAAGCAATTAATCCCACTATTTCTGATGCCATTAGCTGTTCAATGGTGGAGTGTTTGGTACCCTGGGGCAGAACCCGGCGGTGGAGGCTATATTGCGCAAAGAATGTTATCGGCGAAAGACGAAAAGAACGCAGTAACAGCAACCCTATTTTTCAATATTACGCATTATGCCCTTCGTCCCTGGCCATGGATTCTCATTGCATTGGCAAGTTTAATTGTTTTTCCAGATGTTGCCTCATTGCAAGCTGCTTTCCCCCATCTTGATCCCAAAGTAGTGAAAAATGACCTGGCATTTTCGGCCATGCTTAATTTACTACCCGCCGGACTCATAGGCTTATTGATTGCCGCTTTACTTTCAGCATTCATGTCCACTATTTCAACCCACTTGAACTGGGGATCAAGTTATGTGGTAAATGATTTTTACAAGCGATTTTTAAGACCCAATGCGCCTCAAAATGAATTGGTTAATGTGGGAAGAATATCTACCGTTCTTTTGATGATTTTTGCCGCATTATTGGCATTAGCTTTGGAAAATGCGCTTCAGGCATTCAATATATTATTACAAATCGGTGCGGGAACTGGCTTAATATTCATCTTACGTTGGTTTTGGTGGAGAATTAACGCTTATAGTGAAATTACCGCTATGGTTGTTTCATTTATGCTAGCCTTATATTTTGAATTGGGCATGGAAAATCCACTTCCAGAGCATATTAAACTATTGGCTGGCGTAGGTATTACTACTGTAGCCTGGGTAGCAGTTACTTTTTTAACAGCTCCATCTTCACAAGAGACGATGCTTCGTTTTTTCAGATTGATTCAACCAGCACCAGGTGGATGGAAACCTGTTATTGAAAAAGGTATCGCCTCGGGTGAACTCGATGCGCAGGAAATCATACCAGGTAAACTACCTCAGCAAATTTTAGGTATGCTACTTGGTTGTATCCTGGTTTATTCTGCCCTGTTTTCTATTGGATTTATCATTTATAGTAATATGATACCAGCACTACTAAGTGGTATTGTTGCCGTATTGAGTGGATATCTGTTGCTTAAAAATTGGGATAAAATCAATTAAATACTAGTAAAATTCTATTCTTAAGAATAAAAATTGCCAGTAAAGGGTGACAAAAGTCACCCTTTACTTTTATATACCCTACCTACATTTACACCAAAATGTAGTTGTATGACCTTACATCCACCCGAACAGCAGGTTATCCCCAATAATAAAAATACATCATCCATTATTGCTCAGGCAAGATGCGCACACTGTGGAGAACCCTGCTTACCCAATGAAGAACAAACACCTACCTTCTGTTGTGAAGGCTGTCAGACGGTCTATGAAATATTGGATAAAAATAATCTTTGTGACTATTATTCCTCGGCCGATTTAGCTCTCACCAGTCTTAAAGCCAAGGAAAATCTACATTTTGAGTATTTAGATGATGATGATTTGCAAAACCAAATCTTATTTTTTAGAAGCCCCAATATTAGTCGGGTAAGATTTGACCTACCCACCATACATTGTGCTGCCTGTATATGGTTATTGGAAAATCTGCCTCGACTACATGATGGCATTATAAGTGCCACCGTCCATTTTATCGAAAAAGAAATTCATGTTTCCTTTAACGAATCAATCATTTCCTTAAGACAATTAGCCGAATTATTGGATAAAATTGGTTATCCACCCCTTATTCGATTAGATAAAGCACAAAAAAAACAATCCTCCAACCATTCCAACGATCTTATTTATCAAATCGGTGTAGCAGGTTTTGCCTTCGGAAATAGCATGCTTTTCAGTTTTCCTGAATATCTGGGCCTGACTAAAGATTCTGATCCGTTCATTTTACAAATACTGGGCTATTTAAATTTAAGTTTAGGTATTCCCGTCCTTTTTTATAGCGCCCGTGAATACTTTATTTCTGCCTGGAAAGGTCTTAAAATCAGGGATTATAACTTAGATATACCCATTGTTGTGGGCGCAACCACTCTTTTTGTGAGAAGTGCTTATGAAATCATTTCGCAGACAGGCTCTGGATATATGGACAGCCTGGCAGGATTTTTATTTTTTCTTCTGGCCGGCAAATGGTTCCAGGAAAGAACGTACAAGCAAATTGCATTCGATCGGGATTATCAATCTTATTTTCCCATTGCGACAACTAAAATAACTACTGAAGGTTTCGAAAACATTTCGCTTCCTACATTGAAAAAAGGAGATGAAATATTATTAAAAAATGGTGACTTAATCCCTGCCGATGGTCTGTTGCATTGTGCCTCTACTGCTATTGACTATAGTTTTGTAAGTGGTGAATCTGCTTTAATTCCTGTTTTAAAAGGAGAAAAAGTGTATGCAGGGGGGAAATGGCATGGTCAGGAAGGTTCAGTTTTACTCAATGAATCTGTTTCTCAAAGTTATTTAACCCAATTGTGGAATGATCCCGCCTTTCAGAAAGAGGGAAACAATGTCAGGGTGCAACTCACTGGTCAAATATCAAAATACTTTACCTTTACCTTATTCGCCATAGCTATTTTAACCCTAATTTATTGGTATTCAACAGATAAATCTATCGCGCTTAATGCATTTACCGCGGTATTGATTGTTGCTTGTCCCTGTGCTGTGGCTCTATCTGTACCTTTTACTTACGGTAATGTGCTCCGAATATTAGGTAAAAAGCATTTTTTTATAAAAAATGTAGCTGCTGTTGAAGCCATTTCCAATATTGATACTTTTGTTTTTGACAAAACGGGAACTATCACTTCTTCCCAAATTCAAGAAAGCAAGTATGAAGGTAAACCACTTTCACCCTATGAAATAGATCTCATTTTAAATCTTACCGCCTCTTCTACCCATCCGGTTAGTAAGACGATTTATGACTATTTTTTTAAAGGTAATGTTTCAACATTACAAATTACAGCATGGGAAGAAGAAATTGGCAAAGGATTGAAAGCGGTCATAGACAGTCATCAAATCAATATTGGGTCTGCAAAATGGATACAAGTTCCAGGGGAAGATCGAGAAAAGGGAAATGTATTTATTGAAATTGACGGCCACTATAAGGGTTATCTTTCCTATCATAGAACCTGGCGGGATGGAGCGGCCCCATTTATGGACTGGGCAAAAAGTAAGGGCGAAACCTATATTTTATCGGGCGATAATGATAATGAGAGGGAAAAATTGAGTCAATATTTCAAACTACCTACTGAAAATATGTATTTCAAACAGACGCCGACCGATAAATTAGCCTTTATCAAAACATTACAATTAAAAGGACGGAAGGTATTTATGTTAGGTGACGGATTGAATGACGCGGGTGCCTTACGTCAAGCAAATTTTGGCATGGTGATTTCAGAAAACCAAAATAATTTTACGCCTGCCTCTGATGCAATACTGGCAGCGAGCAAGTTAGATAAACTGGCAGCCAATCTTACGTATGCTATAAAAAGCAAAAAACTGGTTTACCTGGCTTACGGCTTTGCCCTCATTTACAATGCCATAGGACTTTATTTTGCCGTTCAAGGCACCTTATCCCCTGTTGTAGCGGCCATTCTCATGCCAACCAGCTCCATAACGGTGGTAATTTGGGGACTGAGTACTACCGCTATTTTTGCGCGAAAACTATAACAGACTAATATACAATATGGGGAAGTTATGATGACAAATGTCATTATATATACCATCAAATGTCATGTTAATGTCAAGGCAATCCTTTTAATTTTCGGAAAATTTTAAAGACATGCGTATCATCTTAGTATTGATTTTCCTTAGTCTGATTCTTGCTTTACTGTTTTTGGCCGCCTTTTTCTGGGCTGTAAAAAACGGGCAATATGAGGACGATCATACCCCATCGATTCGCATACTTTGGGAAGATAAAAAACCAAAAGATTTATCACAAGAAGAATGAGTATGGCAAACTTAGAAACTTTTTATTACGACAACAAAATTGTCAGAAATTTCGCCATTGCGACCATAATCTGGGGCATAGTTGGCATGTTAGTGGGTTTAATCGCTGCTTTTCAGTTAATTTATCCAGCCCTTAATTTAGGCATCGCCGAAATAACTTACGGCAGAATACGACCATTACATACCAATGCAGCCATTTTTGCCTTTGTAGGAAATGGCATTTACATGGGGGTTTATTACTCCCTGCAACGTCTTTTAAAAGCCAGGATGTACAGTAATTTCTTAAGTCAATTCCATTTTTGGGGTTGGCAATTAATTATTGTTGCAGCGGCTATCACCTTACCATTAGGATATACCAGTTCCAAGGAATATGCAGAATTGGAATGGCCCATTGACCTTGCTATTGCAGTAGTTTGGATTGCCTTTGGTATTAATCTGATCGGAACCTTAATTAAACGAAGAGAAAACCACCTTTACGTGGCTATTTGGTTTTATATAGCCACCTGGATAACCATTACGGTTTTACATGTAGTCAACAATCTGGAAATACCTGTCAGTTTATGGAAATCGTATGGTGTTTTTGCCGGAGTTCAAGACGCGCTTATACAGTGGTGGTATGGACACAATGCTGTGGCGTTTTTCCTGACAACCCCATATCTGGGATTGATGTATTATTTTTTGCCAAAGGCAGCAAACCGCCCGGTCTATTCTTATAAATTATCTATCATCCATTTTTGGGCACTTATATTTATTTATATTTGGGCAGGTCCTCACCATTTGTTGTACACTTCCCTACCCGATTGGGCCCAATCGCTGGGCACCGTATTTTCTATTATGCTGATTGCCCCATCATGGGGAGGAATGCTTAATGGTTTACTAACCCTTAGAGGCGCCTGGGACAGAGTGCGTCAGGATCATGTATTAAAATTCATGGTAGTGGCCATTACGGCTTATGGCATGGCCACTTTTGAAGGGCCATTGCTATCCATTAAATCTGTAAATGCTATTAGCCATTACACCGACTGGACCATTGGACACGTACATATTGGCACCTTAGGATGGAATGGATTTTTGACCTTTGGTATTCTCTATTGGTTGATCCCCCGTTTATTTCAAACCAATATCTATTCCCAAAAGGCCGCAAACGCTCACTTTTGGATTGGCACTTTGGGTATAATTTTCTATGCCATCCCACTCTATTGGGCAGGTTGGGTGCAAAGTTTAATGTGGAAACAATTTACACCTGACGGATTTTTACAATACGGAAATTTCCTTGAGACCGTTGCGCAAGTCATACCTATGTATGCCATTCGAGCCATTGGTGGCACCCTATATCTGAGCGGAGCGATCCTTATGGCATGGAATTTATTCAAAACCATGAAAGAAGGAACATTTCTTGGCGATGAAAAACAGGAGGCACCTGCTCGTTTAAGCACCCATGGAACGCATAAAGGGGAACATTGGCATCGCTGGATTGAAAGACGTCCTGTTCAAATGTTAATTTTTTCAGCCATTGCCATTCTGATCGGAGGTATTGTGGAAATTTTCCCAATGGCCATGATTGAATCTAATGTTCCTAAAATTGCATCGGTTAAACCATACACGCCACTGGAACTTGCAGGTAGAGATTTATACATCAGAGAAGGCTGTTTAGGCTGTCATTCCCAAATGATTCGTCCATTCAGATCGGAAACGGCACGATATGGAGAATATTCAAAATCAGGGGAATACATCTATGACCGGCCATTCCTTTGGGGGTCAAAAAGAACGGGTCCCGATCTTCACCGCGAAGGTGGAAAATATCCTGATTCCTGGCATTACAATCACATGTATGATCCACTAAGTATGTCCCCTGGCTCCATTATGCCTGCCTATCCATGGTTAATCAGGGATAAATTGAATGTCGATCAAATACCAAAGAAAATAAAGGTTTTGAGATCTTTAGGTACACCTTATTCGGAAGGATTTGAAGACGAGGCTCTGGCAGATTTGGAAAAACAAGCGGCTGGTATTGCTCAAAACTTAAAAAAAGATGGCATAAAAGATGAAAAACTGGCGCAGAGAGAAATCATAGCCATGATTGCCTATTTACAACGACTTGGAACTGATATTAAAGTAAAAGCACCCGCCAACTAAAATCAATTGCTATGTATAAACACATTTTAGAGAGCGCAGGAAATATCAATTGGATGGCTATTGGGGCCTTAATCACTTTCTTCACCGTTTTTGTGGTCAGTGTCATCCTGGTGTTTAAAAAAGATAGTTCCTACCTGAAAAAGATGTCAGAAATGCCTTTGGATAAGGTGAATTCTTCTACTACAAATCATGAATAATATGAAAACTAAAATAGGTATTATTTTACCCCTTTTCATTATCGTACAACTCAACTGGTTGTTTTCACAAACCAATCAACCTTCCCCATTTTATGATAACTTCCTTAAAAATGGGTGGATATTCTTTACCTCTTTAGTGGTTATTGGTGGATTTATAGCCCTTTTAAATTTATTGAAGGTTATATTAAAAATGCAGCAAATCCAGATTTATAAAGAAATGGGGAAAGAAGCCTTTGAAGAGGCAGAAACGCAACCCATTTCAGCCATCTTTAATCGATGGTATAAAAACTGGACGAAGGTAGTTCCTCAGGAAAAAGAGCATGAAATCATGTTCGACCACCAGTATGATGGCATTAAGGAATTAGATAACAGCTTGCCTCCCTGGTGGGTAGCCATGTTTTATGTTACCATTATATTTGCCGGCGCCTATATGGTTTATTACCATTTTACAGATATGGGGGTTTCCAGCCAGGATGCCTACAACATAGAGGTAAAGGAGGCCAATGCAGAAGTTAAAGCTTATTTAGCCACTCAGGCAAATAAAGTAGATGAAAATACGGTCACCGTTTTAATGGATGATGCCTCCTTGTCAGCCGCAAAATCATTGTATGGAGTTCACTGTGTGGCTTGTCACGGTGGATTAGGTGAAGGAGGCGTTGGGCCTAACTTAACAGATAATTATTGGATTCATGGCGGAGATATCAAAAGTATTTTCAAAACCATAAAATACGGCGTTCCTGAAAAAGGGATGATTTCCTGGCAAGCACAATTGAACCCATCCGATATCCAAAAATTAGGCAGTTACATTCTTTCCATGAAGGGGACAAATCCTCCCAATGGAAAAGAACCACAAGGCATTGAAGTAAAATAAAAGGTATATTCATGCAAAACGAACCAATTAGCTCTTTCTATGATGAAGAAGATTCATTTAGAGATCATATAGCCACTGTGGATGAAAAGGGAAAACGAAAATGGATTTTCCCGAAAATGACCAAAGGAACTTATACCCGGGCAAGGAATTACCTGGCCTGGGTATTAATTGCCATCTTATTTATAGGTCCCTTCTTAAGATACGATGGACAGCCATTTATGTTATTCAATGTACTGGAAAGACATTTTATCCTATTTGGCATTGTTTTTATGCCGCAAGATTTCCATCTTTTCGTCCTGGCAATGATCACTTTTGTTTTGTTCATTGTCCTTTTTACCGTCATTTGGGGACGATTATTTTGTGGCTGGATATGCCCCCAAACTATTTTCATGGAAATGGTTTTTCGGAAAATAGAATATTGGATAGAAGGAGATGGACCACAGCAAAGAAAATTGTCCTCCGCCCCATGGAATATGGAGAAAACAACCAAAAGAACCATAAAATATGCCCTTTTTTATTTGATTTCATTTTTAATTGGAAATACTTTTCTTGCCTATATCATTGGCAGCGATGCTGTGTTAAAAATAATTCAGGAACCAGTAAGCAACCATATCGCTGGATTCTCAGCAATGCTTCTATTTTCCGGTATCTTTTTCTTTGTATTCGCCTATTTAAGAGAACAGGTTTGTACGGCCATTTGTCCTTATGGTCGCTTGCAAGGTGTTTTACTCGATGCCAATAGCATAGTGGTTGCCTACGATCATGTTAGAGGCGAACCCAGAACAAAATTAGCC
>JANQZX010000115.1:16113-17644 GCA_030728245.1 Saprospiraceae bacterium
GCGTATTAGGCTTTTTATTAGGTACAAGAGGCGACGTTGAATTGACTGTAATGCGAACCCCTGGCATGTTATTTCAGGAAACGCCCGATGGACAAATCAGTAATTTATATAATTTTCAATTAGCAAATAAGACGAATAAACCTATTCAGATAAAAATGATCACTAAAACGGAAGGCGCTACCATTAAAATGATAGGAGCCCTGAATCTATTACCAGCAGCAGAAGTAAGTAAGGGATCCTTTTTCATTTATCTGCCAAAAGATAAACTAGATGACCGTAAAACAGAAGTAAACATAACCATTATGCAAGACCAAAAGATATTAACCTCAATGAATACTAATTTCATGGGACCTATCACCTTTAAATAAAAGAATATGAAAATTTCATGGGGAACTGGCATAGCCATTTTTTATAGTTTTTTCGTTATCGCAATGCTCTTTTTTGTTTATGCTGCAACAAAACAAGATAACAGCTTAGTTTCTGACACCTATTACGAGGAAGATTTAAGCTATCAGACAAAATTGGATAAAATGCAACGGACAAATTTATTACATCATGTATTTGAATTATCCATTGAACAAAATTCTAAAGGCATTTCTGTGACTATCCCAGAAGAACTGCCTCATTTTAAGGGTAATATGACCCTATTTCACCCCGCTTATGCTTCATTAGACCAGGCATATCCTATTGAAAACAATGCGCAACATAAACAGAT
Source organism: Saprospiraceae bacterium (assembly GCA_030728245.1). GTDB lineage: Bacteria > Bacteroidota > Bacteroidia > Chitinophagales > Saprospiraceae > BJGN01. The sequence continues at coordinate 16,829 of JANQZX010000115.1, forward strand.
AATACCGGTTGAAAAGCTGAAAAAAGGTCGGTGGTTGGTGAAAATTGAAGGAGAAAATGAGGGCAAGATTTATTTTCATGAAACCTATCTAATGGCGCCATGATTTTCTATTTATCCGCCTTTTTAATTGGTCTGGCAGGTAGTGTCCACTGCGTTGGCATGTGCGGCCCACTGGCTTTAGCTATACCAGCAGCTGGAAATAGTACAGGATATTCGCTTTTATTTCGCAGTATCGCCTATCAATCTTCCAGAATAATAGGTTATGGTGTGTTGGGTTTGGTGGTAGGCATATTAAGTCAAAGCATGCAATTTACTGGCATACAACCCTATTTCTCTATACTTTCCGGCATTTCCCTTCTATTTTTGGGATTTTTCGGCATAATCCCCGATGTTAACTCCTTTTCCAGGTATCCAGCTATCCATAATATACAGATAAAAATTCATCGGATAATGGCTAAAGCCATGTCAAATAATCACTTTAGCACCCCTTTTGTTCTCGGATTTATGAATGCCCTTCTGCCCTGTGGAATGATCTATATTGCCCTTGGCACTGGACTAAGCAGTGGAAATATCTCCGAAGCGTCGCTTTATCTCATGTCTTTCGGATTAGGCACGCTTCCGCTCATGTTTATGGTAAGCCTTTTCGGACAATTCATGTCTCTGCAAATGCGCCGGAATTGGCAAAAAGCTATTCCCCTTATTTTCATGATATCGGGAATTATATTGATATACAAGGGTATGAACATTGATCTTCCGGTTGATTTTAATTTTTGGGAATGGGGGGTGGAACCGCAATGTGGCGGCTGAAATAGGAAT
>JANQZX010000116.1:0-11375 GCA_030728245.1 Saprospiraceae bacterium
AAAAAAGTCATAAACAAAGAAGGAAATGAAGTAGCTTTTGAGGCTTTGGGGTCTAAATAATAAATAAATTTATCAAAAAGACCATAGCTTAGCTTGTACCATTGGAATAAAAAATTAACCTTTCGCTGACTTTCGCCCGGATAAGCATCTGGTGCATTTATTTCAAATATTTGACTTGTATGATCACTCCCGGCAGACTTATTTCGCAAGATTACGTAGTAATAATTGTAGAGAGTACCCTGGGTTTGCAAACTAAAAAAGGCAATGAGCATGATAAATATGGAGACATCAGATTTCCAATAGAAAACCATTAAAAACAAAAAATTTAAAATAAGATCAAAAATGCTATCCAAATATCTACCCACATAGGAAGGTTTATTTCTCATTCTTGCTAACTCTCCATCGGCTGCATCAATGACTGATTTGAGTATAATAAAGAAGGCAGCCAGATAAAAATGGTCTGTGAGGATAAAATAAATGGCGAGCAATCCGCTTAGACCAAATAGAAAAGTAAGATGAACAGGCGTTATGCTTGTATTAAGAGAAGCTCTGGAAATAAATTTTGCAAAAAACCTGCCATAATCAGATAAATCCAAAAATTTATCTTTGTCAATAAGTTTGGGCATTATGTTAGTTAAAAGATGATTTTAATTACTTCCTTTTAAGGAAATTTGGTATAAAACGGGGCACCTTTTCCTGATATTCTTTATATTTCGGGTATTTAGACGCGGAAATTTCCTCTGAAAAATTGGCACTTCCTCTGAATAAAAGAATTAACAGTATAGCGCCACCGATAGACCAATTAAACCATTGACCCGTAGCATGGACACTGAACAAATACAAAATAACCCATATAGCTTGTTCCGCGGCATAATTAGGGTGCCTCACGAGAGCCCACAAACCATTTGATACAAATCCATCTTCATATATGCCCAGATCCTTATCGTTGTACATTCTATTATATTTTTCCGTTTGAAAATCGTACTGCTGTTGATCGGCAATATATTCAATGAATATAGCCGCCATAAAAAGGAAAGTAAGCAGGTAATCAATCATTCCCACCGTGGCTACATTTTCAGCATATACGGCAATTACAGGGAGGGTAATAAGAAAAATGAGGGTATTTTGGTAGAAACAAATGAATCCCAAATTAAAAAGAGTCCAAATGAAAGGATTTTTAAGCCCCGGTTTTTTTCGCAATATTTCCCAGCGATAATCCTCTTCACCTTCCCAAAATTTCCATGAATACGCTCCCCTTCTTGCAAAATTATAAGTAAGTCTCACTCCCCAGAGCGTAACTAAAATAGCCATAATTAACATCCTGTCATTCCACTGCCCCAAATAGGCCATGTACCAAACATAAACAACGGGCACAATACTCCATAGTTTGTCCACCTGCGAATAATTTCCTGTTAACTGTCCTGCGGTAAAAGTGAATAAAATAACAGCTCCAGCAATATAATAGGAGTTTATAATCATATTCCATTGAATATCATTGGGAGGCGTTCCAAAATAAAACGCACAGACTGGTAAAATAAAAAGGGTAATGAGCAGGAAAAATACCGTCTTTTTCATAATTTTTTGGCGTTTGTTTATTATCAAATATAACAAAAGTTGGTAAAACTAACTAAAATGCTCCTCATTATAAGTAGTTCTCTAAATAAAATTAAAATATACCTTAGCTTTGGTATTAATCAAAAAGCTCATTTACTTTTAAACACTTTAATTATTATTATCTTCCATAACTTAAATGGCAAAAAATGAAATATCTAATTATCCCGTTCCTTTGTTTTTCTTTGGTTGTACAAAGTCAAACAACCGAGTTTTTTTCTCCCAATTCCTTTGTTGAAAAGGACAGGGTTGAAAAAATAAAAAGCACCTTTTCCCTGGTAGAAAAAATGTACAACGACCATGCAGTAAAAAATCATTTTCCGGGATATTCCTTCGGCATAGTGGTGGACGGACAACTTATTTTTAAGGGTAGTGGTGGGTTTTCCAACCTGGAAAATAAAACCCCTGCCTCTTCTTCCACCCTCTTCAGAATTGCCTCTATGTCTAAAAGTTTTACCACTGCGGCTATATTAAAACTGCGGGATGATGGAAAATTAAGCTTAGATGATCCCATTGAAAAATACCTGCCAGGTATTAAAAATCAAAAATTAACAGTGGACGGGCCTCTTATTAGCATAAGACATTGTATGAATCATTTAGCTGGTTTTCCTGAGGATAATCCATGGGGAGACAGACAGTTAGCAGATTCAGAAGAAGACCTGTTACAACTCATTGGTAAAACCTTGTCATTTTCCAATACGCCTGGAGTTTCCTATGAATATAGTAATCTGGGATTCACCATACTCGGTTATATTATTCATAAGGTTTCTGGTTTACCATATAATGAATACATTCAAAAAAATATTCTAAGGCCTATAGGCATGCAGAATACAACATACCAGTATTCAGAAGTTAAACCAGAATTATTAGCGCAGGGCTACCGTTTCATAGATGGAGAATGGAAAATTGAACCCTTATTGGCCGATGGAATTTATGGTGCTATGGGAGGAATGATTACCTCCATAGATGAGTTTAGCCAATACGTTTCCCTTCATCAACAAGCCTGGCCAGAACGAAATGATGAGGATAAAATGCCCATTAAAAGGGGAACCCTTAGAGAAATGCATGTTCCTCAAGCTTTTATAGGCCTAAATCCGGGATACACTTTGCCAAATGGAAAAAAAATGGCCACCACGTCCAGTTATACTTTTGGGCTGAATTGGATGAAAGACCAGTATGGTAAGACGAGTTTGGGACATAGTGGAGGCTTACCTGGTTTTGGCAGTAATTGGCGTTTTATGCCAGAATATGGTATTGGTGTCATTTATTTTGCCAATGTCACCTATGCCCCTACCTCCGGACTTAATGTAGCTATACTTGACACCATCATTCAATTAGCTCAATTAAAACCAAGGAGCGTTTCTATCTCACCCATATTGGCGAAAAGACAAAAAGAAATGATAGATCTTTTACCATCCTGGGAAAATTTGCCCGATATTTTTGCCGACAATTTCTTTTCTGATTATATTTTGAAGGATCTCAAGACAGAATCAAAATCTTTATTTTCAGCTGCGGGTAAAATCATTTCCGTTTCGCCCATTTTTCCTGAAAATCAATTAAGGGGCTATTGTATTTTGAAGGGAGAAAAAAAATCATTGAAATTGAGCTTTACGTTAACTCCTGAAGTCCCAGCCCGTATACAAGAATACGATTTGACAGAATGGAAGGATACCAAATAAAATAAAAAAGACCGGAACTCCCCTGGGGGAGATTCCGGTTACCTATTACTCTCGATTTAACTTTTATTCTATACCTTAATTAAAGATTATATTGTTCTTTTATTTTACAAAGATAAACTTGAGTTGTCTCTAATCATATACTCATAAATGAGTATTTTTTATACCCAACCGTTCTTTATCGACCTATTTACCAATTCAATGGTATTTTTTACATCACATTTAGACAACATATTTCTCCTATGGGTATTGACCGTTTCCTTAGAAATGAATAATTCTTTAGCAATTTCTTCACTCGTTTTACCTTGAATCAGCTTATTCAATATTTCTTTTTCTCTCGGTGAAAACCGATCTTCTGGTTTTAAAAAGGAAAATTTCCCTTCAACCTGAACATTTTCATAAGTGGGTTCACCATCCAAACCAATAAAAGAAAGAACAGGAAGGCCTTCTTTTTTCAAATCTGTAATATCTGAATGAATACCCATTGTCTTTACAATGGCTCCTTTTTCATCAGTTTCAATAGTTACCATTTGTTGTAACACTCTGACATAATGTCCCTCCTTATGTTTTAACCGATAATCATACCTTACCTTATACTTAAATATTTTTTCCACAGGTAATTCATTAAAAAATTCCCTTACTTTCGACTCATTAGCTATGACCACGGGTAGATCGATTGGATGAACCAATGAAAGCATTTTTTCCATTGACATTTCATCCGGTTCATACCCCAGAACGTCAATAGTACCTTTACTGAAATTATTTAGATTAACGTCTTTAATATCTGAAAGAAAAAAATAAGATTTACCTATCATAAAGAGAGCTAACCTATTTTCCTGGAGGATATCAATGAACGCAAGATTTTGTTTTATTGAATCACCATAGCTTTGATCATTCCAAATTTTATCTACTAATGTTTTAACGGGTTGATTTCTGTTCATTCGGAGTAATAGTTTAATAAGTCAAACATAAATACAATCGTAGAATTAAAATGATTATTGACGTGAAAAGCACAATATTGACGTAAAATGCAGGAATCAGTTATAAATTGCTGTTTGATTTTTCAAATTAAACACTAGTCACACATAATTTCAAGCATGCATGAAAGATTAAAATTATTTGCCAGGAAGTTTGAAGCTCATATAGATGCCGGAATATTAGATTTATTAGACGAAGCGGCTTACCTTTCGGATGAACAATAAAGGGTAAAAATGGGACAAGTCAATTTGGCATTCATCACCACACTAACATTTATCTTCACCGGCTTTTTATTAAAAGCAGGAGGAATTATCAAAGAGCAGGAAGGAAAAATTTTATCCCGCCTACTTATGCACACCACTTTTCCCGCCTTAATGATTGTCTCCACCATCCACATTGACTTAAATTTTCGGTTATTTTTAATCCCCCTCTTTGCTATAGGAATTTCAGCGATTATGCTTACCATTGCTTTTTTCCTTTTCAAAAAGGAAAAAAATTCCATCCGGGGAGTCTTAACTATGGGTTCAGGAGGTTGGAATGTTGGCCTATTTGGGTTCCCCCTTATTGAATCTATATGGGGCGCTAAAGCCCTTTTGTTTGCCATTATGTATGACATTGGAAATACCTTTTTAGCTTTTGGTGTTTTGTATCCTATTGGAAGTCATTTTTCAGAGGTTCCATCCAGGGGAAAACTAAATATGTTAAAAAAAGTGCTTCTTTTACCCCCCGTGCTGGGGATGATTATGGGATTAACACTCAATGCAAGCAATATTCCTCTACCCAATATTTTAGAGGACGTATTAACAACGCTGGCTAAAGCAAATAAACCCTTAGTTTTACTTTTGCTGGGAATTTATTTAAGTTTTAACCTGGATAAAAACCAATTTAATGGAATTCTCAAGGTATTAATCATTCGGTATGGTATAGGTCTTTTAACCATTTTGGCTATCTATTTTTTATTACCTAAGTCATTAATGAGCAGTGTTTTGATAGCATTGGTCATTTTACCGGTAGGCATGAGCGTTTTACTGTTTTCAGATGAGCTTGGTTTCGATGCCAAAATAGCAGGAACAATGGCAAATCTCTCTTTATTATTAAGTTTTGGCCTACTTTGGCTCGTGATCACCTGGTTACAACTTTACTAGATTTTAGAAGAATTTAATAGCCTGGTAATGGCGTACCATTTTCATCTGTCGTCAGAATATCTGAAAAATAATCGAAAAATGGTAGCATTTGACTAAAAGTATAGACGGCTTCCTCAATAAATTGCTTAGACAAAATCTCTTCATCGGAAAATTTCCTGATTAAGAGATACTGTTTAAATTTCAACCATTCTATATTTTCATGATCTTTTGAAAATGACTGAGGCGCTGTTTTCAGTTTCTCTCCCTGTAGCTCACCAAACAATTTTTTAAAATCAGGTGCTTGCGTTATTTTTTTTATAGTAGAAGAATCAACTGCTAACTCTTGTCTGATTCTTTTCACATCGGCTGGTTCCGGAGCCCAGAAACCACCTCCAATAAATGATTCACCCGGCTGGATATGCAAATAATAACCCCCTCTTTTCCATTTAGTAGCTCTGGTAATACCCACACTAAAATGAGTTTTATAGGGTAATTTATCTTTGGAGAAACGCACATCCCGATAAATCCTAAACACACTTTTCCCTTCCAATAGATCAAAGGACTCCATTTTCAAGTATAATTCATCAGAAAATGATTTGAAATGAGCAAGTTCTTTTTGGAAAACAGGTTTGTTTAAGGTAAACCATTCACGATGATTGTTTTGAGCTAGGGTAGTAAGAAAATCCAGAAGAGATTGGGTAAGTTGCATCCTTTGTATTTTAAAATAATTTAGCGTGCCAATAACAATCAAAATTAACAGATTAAAACAAAAGATGTTAAAAAAATGGGATGCGAAAAAATCGCATCCCATTACAAAATAGGAGTAATTTTAAAAAGTGTCTGGGAGTAATTTATGATACAAATCTAATTTATTACAAACAATTCTAAAACTACATGATAATGCAGTTTTTTTTCAAAGTATTACTATATTCTTTAAATTTTCATCAATACAGGCAGTAAATAAAGACCTGCACCTTAAAAGAAAGATGCAGGTTGCCTATTACTCTCGATGTAAGATGTAATATTAAACAATGGAAGGCATTTATTTACTGCATAAAGATGTGGTAAATAAATCATAGTCTATTTGTAAAAAATTTTAAAAAGAACTATAGTTTTGAACATAAAAAAAGGCTACAATAAATTGCAACCTTTCTAACTTGGAGTAACTATTCATCAATGAAGAAGTAAAATTCATTATTGAATAAACAAATATAAATCTAAATGTCTGATAATTAATCTACATAAAAATGTAGGTACCCTAAATACATTGTAAATCCTATAAAAAACATATAAAAGCAGTATAAAAGCAGTATAAAAACAGTAGTGAAAATTTAAATTACAGAGTTAATCGCAAGTAAATTAATTCAAATTTCTTTAGTTTTTAGTCTTTAAAAGCAAAATCAGCGACACTGGCTGTCAAAGCCATTTATGATTAGCAGGCATATCCAAACCTGTTATCTTTTTACAATCAACTTTATCCAAGACCTCCATTGAATCTTTTTTTTCTTGGTTTGGTTCGTTTTTTCTTACATTCAATCTAAAGATTTGAATTTTCAAAATTGTATGTCCTAAAAGGCAACCAATGTTCCACCATTCCCGTTAAGGATTAAAAAATAAAGAGATGAAAAAATATTTAATTTTCTTGGGAATAGCTTGTAGCATTTCGCTTAATGTTGGTGCACAAACTGATTCCCTGGACTTATTACTTCAATTAGGAAGTGAGGAACCCGTTGAATTGATTCCAAAACGTATGATTTTCACCCAACGTATGTTGTGGGGAGAAAAAGGGTTAATGCGAACGCTAAAAGTAGCTCCATTAACGGATCAAGGACGAGAAACTGAGTTAAAAATACGACGTGGCATGTTGGTTACCCACCAGGTATTAGGTTTTGCTACCTTGGCTGGAATGGTTGCTCAAGGTATTGTAGGCTCAAAGTTATACGATGGCGATTATAAAATTAAAGACTTGCACGAAGGACTTGGTACTGCGGTAAATATTACCTATTTCACCACCGCCGGACTCAGTTTATTTACCCCTCCGCCACTAATACATCGGCAGGTAAAAGGTTTAAATGGTATTAAAATGCATAAAACATTGGCGGTAATTCACTTATCGGCTATGATTGCCACCAATTTATTGGCTGATAGTGCTGGAGACCCCAAAATAAAGCCACTTCACCGTGCTACTGCCTTTACTGCTTTTGGTAGTTTTTTTGGTGCTATGTTAGTTATGAAATTTTAAAAATAAGACCATGAAAATATTTTCGGTTATAATCCTTGCCATAGGATTCATGATTAGTTCCTCCTTTACCACAGTGGCTGATCAAACTTTACGAGCTGATAAAACAAAATCGTTCCTTTCCTACAGTGCCAATCATTCCCTTCATGCCTGGACTGGCACAAGTAAAAAGGTGGATTGTCTATTAATTTACGATGAAGATACGAAAACTTTCAAAAAGGTAGCTGTGAGTACCAATGTGGCTGATTTTGACAGTAAAAATTCAAGTAGAGACGGTCACGCTTTGGAAGTGTTGGACGCCATTAAATATCCAAAAGTTACTTTTGGCAGCACCGCTATCGAACCGTTAAAAGAGGGTAAATTAAAAATAAGTGGAAAACTAAATTTCCATGGAAAAGCAAAAGATATTACTTTTGAAGTTGACTATAAATTGACAGATAAAGAAATTAATGTAAGTGGAGGCTTTCCTGTTTCTATGACCGAATTTGAGGTGGAACGCCCTTCTTTTATGTTGATTAAAACAGATGATATTCTGGAAATTAAGTTCAATATCGTTTTTTTAAAAAACTAACTTATGCGTTTAATTTCTTTCCTTTTCGTTCTTTTCCTGACTGATCTGACGGCTCAGTCTATTGATAAATCTTCTTTTGTTCAAACAGAAAAAGGTGATTTCATTCTTAATGACAAGGCTTATACCTACGTAGGAGCTAACTATTGGTATGCTTCATTTGTTGCGATGGATCAAAAAGGAAAAGAACGAATCGTAAGGGAACTCGATTTTTTAAAAGAGGCTGGCGTTTTAAATTTAAGACTTATGGCTTCCGGTGAAGGTCCAAAAACAGAGCCTTTTCGTATAACCCCTACCCTGCAAGAATCTATCGGTAATTGGAATGAAAATGTATTAGTGGGACTAGACTTTGTTTTGGCTGAAATGGGTAAAAGAAACATGAAAGGTGTTTTGTGCCTCAATAATTTCTTTTACTGGTCCGGTGGAATGGCTCAATACGTTTCCTGGTTTACCGGCGAAAAAATTCCTTATCCGGAAGAGCATGGTTGGGATAAGTATATGCGGTTTTCAGCAAGATTTTATACCCTTCCCAAAGCGACAAAATTATATTATGATCTGATTGAAAAATTAGTTTCCAGAAAAAATACCATCACAAACGTTTCGTATATAAATGATCCAACCATCATGTCCTGGCAATTAGCCAATGAGCCAAGAGAATTTGGTCACGATAAAAAATATTTTAAATGGGTGAAAAAATCCAGTAATATCATTCGACATTTAGATAAAAATCATCTTATTTGTATTGGAAATGAGGGTATTTTGGATAATTTAGTCGGGTCAACCTATAAGAAAACAGCCGCTTTAAAAAATATAAATTACCTAACTGTGCATTTATGGCCAGAAAACTGGGGTTGGTATGCACCTAAAAATCCAGATGAATCCTTTGAGACTACCAGAAGAAAATCAATAGCCTATTTGGAAAAAAATGCCGAGGTATCAAAGTCTGTGCTTAAACCTATCGTACTGGAAGAATTTGGATTGGCAAGAGATGGTGGAAGTTATGAGGCCAGCGCGGAGGTAAATATGAGAAATAAATTCTACCAATTCTTGTATGAAACAACCTTAGGAAACCCAAATTCACCTTATCGCGGAATGAATTTCTGGGCTATAGGCGGAGAAGGCAGACCTCGACAGCCAGAAACTTTTTGGCAAGCGGGGGATGATTATATTGGCGATCCTCCACACGAAAAACAAGGGTGGTATTCTGTTTATTTTACAGATTCGTCGACCTTTGAATGGCTAAAAAAAGTGCAGAAATAAGCCTTTTTAACCCTTAATTTTCTCGTTCCAATAACTGGAAAGCTACTTTTCTTAGTAATTCCTTTTTTTCTGTCATAACCTGAACTTCCTCTAAAGACTTCATCCCCTTTTCAAAGTAGTATTGTTTTCTGCGTTTAGCTTCGTCGGGAATATTCAATTCCGTTAAAATAGCAGTGACCTTTTTTACTTTTTCTTGAGGTAAGAGGACATTTTCAGTTTTAAACAGATTCAATAAATCTTGTTTCTGATGTTGGTTTCCTAATTCTAAGGCTTTTAGAATAAGAAAGGTTTTTTTGTTCTGAACAATATCCCCACCTATTTGCTTACCAACTTGAGCTTGTGAACCGAAAGTATCTAAATAATCATCCTGAATTTGGAAAGCTACGCCAATATTAAGACCAAAATCGTATAATTTTAAGGCATCACTTTCTGTGGCACCTGCGGCAATGGCCCCCATTTTTAATGCACCGGCAATTAGAACAGCCGTTTTCAGAGAAATCATTTTTTCATACGCTGCAAGTGTTACTTCGGACGATGATTCAAATAACATATCCATTTCCTGACCTTCACAAACTTCCCTGGCAAATTGGTTGAAAATGTGAACCAGACTTGGAATACTGCTGGGAACTTTAAAGCGGAGCAATGATTCGTAAGCAAGAATTAACATCACATCTCCCGAAAGAATACCTGTATTCACTCCATATTTGGAATGAACCGTTAGCTTTCCCCTCCTCATTTCAGCCTGATCCATAATATCATCATGAACCAAAGTAAAATTATGAAAAACCTCTACCGCATGAGCGATACAAAGGGCTTTGTCAATTTTATTATCATATAACTCAAAAGCCATAAGTGAAAATAAAGGTCTGAGCCGTTTTCCACCGAGGCTTAAAATATAATTTACAGGTTCATACAGCGAAATGGGTTCCTTTTTATAGCTGTTTTCATTTAAATAGGTCGCGTAAAGTGACTGAAGTTCATCGAGGGTGTGCATTAGAAAACTATTTGAAGGCAAAGATATTTAAATTGACGTTTTCTCTTTTCTAAATCTTTATATTTGACAAAAATTTAATGGCGTTGAAAAAGATTTGGGATATAATAATTATCGGGGGAGGTCCTACTGGAATTAATTGCGCGATTGAAGCTGGAAAGGCAAATTTATCAGCCCTTATTTTAGAAAAAGGCGTCATTACTAATTCATTATTTCATTTTCCCGTTAATATGACTTTTTTCTCCACCTCCAGATTATTGGAAATAGGTCAAATCCCCTTTGTTTCCCATAATGATAAACCGACAAGACAAGAGTCGTTAGAATATTACCGCAGGTTGATTCAGCATTTTCAATTGAATTATCATACTTATGAAGATGTACAGGATATCTTTCCAAGTGATAATCCTAACCCTATCATTAGATATAAAGTCAAAACTAGTAAAGACGAATATGATTGTAAAAACATAGTGATTGCCACCGGATTTTACGACAAACCTGTCCTTTTGAACATACCCGGAGAGGAGCTAGCTAAGGTAAGGCATTATTACGATGATCCCCACCGATACATCAATCAAAAAGTCGTTATTATCGGTGCTGCAAATTCTGCCTGTGACGCCGCGTTGGAAATATGGCAAAAAGGAGGGGAAGTGACTATGGTCATCAGAGGCAATGAAATAAGTCCAAGAGTTAAATACTGGATAAAACCCAATATAGAAAACCGGATAAAGGAAGGTAGTATTACCGCATATTTCAATAGTGAAGTCCTTGAAATATTACCAGGTAAAATGCTGATAAAAAGGGACGAGGATACTATTTTACAAGACAATGATTGGGTGCTTGCGCTGACAGGGTACCAACCAAACATTGATTTTCTTGCGCATTTGGGACTGACGTTTGAAAACCAAATTAACTGTAAGCCAACTTTTGA
>JANQZX010000116.1:11475-17611 GCA_030728245.1 Saprospiraceae bacterium
TCTGATAGTTCCATTATGTTTAAAAATACACCTTCGGTTCCTGCCAATTCTATAATATCTTCCCCTTCTAGTTTAAACGTCAGTCTTTCGTCCTGACCATTCAAATTGGTTGTTACCTCTCCTGTTTTATTAAACTCAAAGTATAAACCAGCCAAAGAATCAGTTTCCTTTTCATTTCTAAAACCTTTATCTAATAGCCATCTATGGGAGAGATTATTTAAGATAGCCTCCTTATTATGACAACCTTGAACAAAAAAGGATAATAAACAAATAAGGGTAAAGAATCGAGGAGTAAAGTTTTTCATCACAAGTAATAAGTAGTTTCAAATTTGGAAGCTAATGTAACCATAATATTCAAAAAAAATAAGCGCAAAACAATTAATGTCAAGCGCTTATTTTTCTCTAAGTTGTTATAAACCTAATTATTTAGCAGAAGAAACAGTAAAGTCAAAGGTTAATTTTTCCCATTGGAAAGAAACTTTACCATTTTTATTTACAGTGAATGTTAACTGTTCTGTTACATCAGCAACCATTTTAGGCGTAACAGTAACTCTAAGGGCATCGTCAGAATCCTTATAGTCATAAGCGCCCCACTGCTCTGCTTTCTTATTGAAAATCAAAGTCCATTCTGTTTTACCAGGAATAGTAAATACTGAATAAGTTCCAGCAGCTAATGCTTTACCATTGATTTTTACATCTTTAGAAGCAGTAAAAGTGGTAGCATTATTAGCACCTGTGCGCCAGATTTTGTCAAAAGGAACTAATTCACCCCAAATAGCTCTTCCTTTTACTGAAGGTGCTCCCCATTTCATAGTAACTTCTGTAGAACCTACTTTCGCAGAAGAAGATAATTCAGGGCTTGAAGGTTTAGCTTGTGCTGAAAGAAAAGAAGGCAGGCAGAAAATAGCAGCAGATAAGATTGCTGACAAAATGAAATTATTTTTACGCATTTTGTAAAATTTGAGTTTTTAAAAATTAATAATCTAAGAACGAAAAAAAAGCCATTCAGTTTTATAAAGTAGCATCTATTTTTGAGATGCTCTATATAATCTATCATTAATAGCAATCCCCAGACCTTCTTCAGGCAATTTTTCTGCTAAAATATGAGTGATATCTGCTTCGTCCATTTCCCTTAAAAAGGAGAATAATCTGTGTGCAGATTCTTCATAATCAGCTGATTCTGACAAAATCCATTGATTTTTAACATCCAATTCTGACCACTTTTCTTTAAAACACAGCACGGCAGCATTCTTAAGCTGCCCCACAGAAAGCAGGGTTTCTTTATCACCTAAAAATAGAGGTTTTTTAGGCGCATAATGGCTTAAAATCATTCCAGGAGACTCAGGATTCGAAGAGGAGACATTCATTTTAATGTTTCCTTTATACACGAAACGAATATTTTCCAAACTCAACCCTCCGAGACGATAAATGACTAAATCATCCATCTCCATGCCAATAATCGTGCTTTCTATGCCAATCTGACATCTTCCACCATCTAAAACAAAGGGTATTTTCTCACCAAGTTGTTTGACTACGTGTTCAGGTGTAGTTGGGCTAATATACCCAAATGGATTTGCACTGGGTGCTGCCAATGGAAATGGGATAGTTGTAAGCAGAGCCAGGGTAAGCGGATGATCGGGCATTCTTATGGCTACTCTAGGTAAACCAGAAGTCACAATATCTGGAATAATATCCCTTTTGGGTACTAAAATGGTAAGAGGTCCCGGCCAAAAAGCTTTCACCAAATCATTCAGCGGCTCAGGTACTTCCGTTGCCAGGGAAGTCAACTGGGAATAATCACCAATATGTAAAATGAGCGGATCAAAAAAAGGCCTGTTTTTAATGGCAAAAATTTTAGCTACCACCTCAGCTTTTAATCCGTTTCCAGCTAAACCGTAAACAGTTTCAGTAGGTAAACCAATAATTTCGTTGGCAATCAAATGGTTTTTTGCCCTCTCTATATCACTTCCAATGTCGGCAAGCATATCAAATGTATTTCAAACGTGGATGTCTCTGCATAAAATAAAATCCTACCATAGAACCAAGACATAAAAAACCATTTAAGGCCCATAGACTTGAATATCCATAGTTTTCAATAAAGAATGAACCCAAACCCGGCGCAATGATATGAGCCAATGAATAGGCCATGGCATATAACGCCATATATTGCCCTCTTCGACCTTCCGACGCCTGATTCATAGCGAAGGAATTTGCAAAAGGCATATTAAAAATTTCGCCTAAAGTAAGGATAACCAGAGAAATAACGGCAACCCACCAACCTGTAAATCCTGGAATCAATAAGAGAAAAGATAGGCCAAGGAAGCCAGATCCTAAGGCGATAAGTAATAATTTGGGTATTTTATTTTCCAGTTTATGTACCAGTGGCATTTCAAAAAGTACAATCATCATTCCATTCATTGCTAAAAGAAGACCTATTTGACTTTCATTGAGCATAAAATGCTCTTTATAATACATGGGGATGAGCAGAAAAAATTGCATGAATCCTAAGGATGTAAAAACGAGGAAACCAATAAAAATTAAAAAATTGACATCTTTGTAGGCAGATATTCCTAAGACTGGTGCATTTTCAACAGGATTCGATGTTTTATTGGTTTTGTATGGAATAAAAATACGCATAAATATGGCTGCTGCAATACAAGTAAGGCCATCCGCCCAAAACAAGCCTGCAAATCCTATGTTGTAGGCAATAAATCCACCAATCGCCGGACCAACTGAAATACCCAGATTTACCGCTAATCGAATGAGAGAGGTACCTCTTGTTTGATACGTTCCCTCTGAATAAGAAGCTAATCCTGTATAAATGGCTGGTCTGAAAGCCTCCCCCACCATACCTAAAATGGTGATTGAAATACACCAAGCCAGAAAGGAGGTTAGGAATCCAAGAAGTATAAAGGACAAACCGCCCAGAAAAAGGGACCAAAAAAGCACGGGATAAAAACCAATTTTATCGGTTAATTTTCCACCCGAATAAGTTCCTATCAAGGAACCCACACCGAATACACTCATTATAATGCCTATTTCCAGATAGGAAAATCCCATTTTACTTTTCAGATAAATGGTGAGAAAGGGAACGACCATCGTTCCACTCCTATTGATAAGAGAAACCAATGCTAATAGCCAGACTTCTTTGTTAATACCTGAAAAGGCATCTTTATATAAATGCCAGGTTTTTGTGAACATTTTTATTTATTTCCAGGTACTTTTAGGCCTTGGAATAAGAAAATAATTTACTTGGCGACCGTCTATGTAAGAAACCTTTTTCCCATCGAAATAAGCGTCTTCCTCCATCATCATTCTTATTTCTTTATTCCATTCTGGTATAAAAACACGGGTATTTAATTCAATGGAATAGGCGGTTCCAGGGGTAATCTGATAATCACCAGTTATAGGAACCCCATCTTGTTGATCCCAAAGACCTATGGTTGGGCCCGCGCCATGTCCGTGAAAACCAATGGGATGACTATAAATAGAAGGCTTCAATCCAGCGGCAACGGCTTTTGTCAAAGCTTCTTTCAGCACTTCATTTCCCGTTTTACCATCCTGAAAGGCATCGGTTAAAAAATCCATTAATTTTAGACCCTGATTAAAAGCTTCTTTTAAATACGGTGGTGCATCGTGCTCTCCAATACGACAGATATATGCATTCTCTTGTGTATCAGTATGTAAACCCAAATAGGAAATACCAAAATCGACATGTACTAAATCACCAGGTTGAATAATAGAGTTATCTGGCCTCCTTGAAAATTCTCTTTGTGCCTCATTTGAATCAACTTCTCCTCGCTGAACATCTACGGTTGGGTGAAACCAGGCGGAGAGACCCAGGGAAGAGATTTTCTCACGATACCACCACACGACGTCTTCTGTTTTAGTAACACCAGGAGTAATTACTTCCTCTGAAAAACCTTGTGCAATGATTTCATGGGCAATACGCATGATATTGCGGTAAGCGGCCATTTCCTCAGGAATTCGCTTTTCAAGCCAACCCACAGCCAACTTTTCTGCCGATACTACCCTACTTTTAAAATTCGCAGGAATTGATTCCATCAATTTATCATGATGAAAAGAAGATATACCATCTGCATGTCCAAAGTTAGCTGACTTATTAATGGCTATTTTCCTTGGGTTTTTTTCTATTATAATTTCGGCTAACCTTTTCCATTGATCAGGCTGTTTTTCCGGATCCCATGATTTTTTAAAAATTTCACCGACATCATATCTGGCGACGGAATACGTTTCTATTTCTCTGCCATTATCATACATAACCAACATAGTAGTTCTTCTGGCAGAAAGCCAAGTGGCCGGAAGCATGGTTTTCATAATGGGATCTTCATTATATTCCCTGGAAATGACCAACCACATATCAATGCCTTCTCTCCTCATGAGAGAGGGCGTAACTTGTTTAAAACGTTCTTTCAACCACGAATCTCTAACTTCTGCCTGCTGTTTGAGGCTTAATATTTCAAAATTTTGGCCATTAATAGCACCCGCTACAAATAAAAAACTTAATAGAATAAGGATATTTTTCATACAAATTCAGCTTTGAGACGTTCAAATATCAATTCATAAAAACTAGGTAACATGGAAATACCGGTAGGTGTTAAAATCTGAATTAATCTCCAGCCCTCCTTGGTTTCAGTCTGGATTACCTTTCGATAATCCTGTTTGGGTAAACCACTCCAGATACTTGTTCTGATTCTTATAAACTTATATTCGTACATATTAATAATTGTCGTTATTTGAATATTGAGGATTGAAAAAGGAATCAATACTTTCCTGAATTTCTGAATCACCACCATTGCCGGTACTAAAAAAGGTTGATTCCTTTATATTATGACACCCTGGTTGTTCATCATTCAATTTCAGAATATCCAACATCATTTTCAATAAACGTTCGTCTTGAGTTTCCAAAATCTGTTGAATCAATACTTTTTTTAACTCATTCATAACTAAGGTTGTAAAGCCCTTTCACAGTTATTTGGCATAGAAGCAATCCAATCGCTGATTAACTGAATACCCTCCTCATGTTTTATCATTCTACCCAATTCTGGCATCATAACGCCAGGATCCTCACTTTTCATTCGATACAGGAGGATAGAAGCCTCTGGTTGACCAGGTTGAATATCAAATTTTAAGTTTCCCGCTCCTTTCCCAGCCGCCACTGGTGTTTTACAAATCCCCAATTTCTTCCTATCTTCCATAGTAGTCAACAAAAATAAACCCGTGGTATGAGCACTACCATTTTCTCTATGGCAATGTCCACAATTGACCTGTAGATAAGCTAAAGATCTTTCTTCCAACGATTTAGATTTATCCTGCCAATCTGCTAAGGGCTTATGATTTGGTTTTTTGACATAATCTTTTGCCAAATAACCTACTGATTGCCATTTTGTGACCTGATTCATTTTCCCATCCGGATAAATGACGTCTTTATCCAGATTCTGGACGATAGGACCTAAAGGCTTAATAATATTATCACGATTATGGCAACTTTTGCATTGATTTTTATTTGGAACGGCATAATCCACGGATTTTGCCAAACCCTTTTTATCTACAAAAGCAGCGTTTAAAATATCACCCACTGGATTATAAAAAGCGTCAGAATCATCTTCATTCCAAACATAAGAATAAGCTTTCCACTCTTCGCCGGACTTTACTAAAAGTCTGGTTTCCATCATATCCCAATTTTCATTTTCATTAGAAAAATCAGCTGGATAATAAAAATGTTTTATTAGAATGGTGCCTAATGGAAATTGTACAACCCCTTCTGCATCTACTTGTGCTTCAGCTCCCTTTGGCATCCAAACGAACCTTTTCTTAAAAGCATAATCTGTAAACAAGGAAGTGATCGGTTCATAAGGCAACACCCTTTCCCTGGGATGAAGAGAAGCTAAGGGAGAATCAAAAAAGCCATATTCTGATAGAGATGAAAGGGGAAATTTATCTATATCTGTATTAATAGCCTCTGGTACAAGCACATCAACCAATTCAAATGACTTTTCAACAGGTAAATTTCCTTTTTTTGATGGTTCACAGTTTACCAACACAAAAGAAAGGAAGAGTAGAAAAGATATTTTGTGAAAAACAGACATTTTACCCTTTTTATTTTTTACATATA
>JANQZX010000117.1 GCA_030728245.1 Saprospiraceae bacterium
TGTAGAGTAGTTTACAGGTACCTAAAATCTGTTTATAATTTTCTATACTTCTTATAGAAAGTTTATCATGAACATGAATATCATCTCCATTTAGCCTAAGTATTGGCTCATTCAAATTAGCAAGTATTTCTTTTACGAGCATCGTTTTTCCAACGCGTCGAGCGCCAGAGAGGATCACCACCTTGTTAGGTTGCAACTTTTTTAGTATCAAATTTGATAACTCCCTGACTAAATAAATCATAATAACGTCATTTTAATGACGCAATTTAGGTAAATACCGATAAAGAAACAAAATTATAGTCCTTTTAGATTATTAAGGTTAATGGACATAAGTATTATGAATTATATGGAATTAATTCTGATTAAAGTGAGTTTCATTGTCTGTGCATGTCCGACAATGAAACTCATATTTTTAGTAGTAATAAATTTAATTCATGTTCCGATAGGCTATTGGGGTCATGCCTGTTTTTGATTTGAATAATTTACTGAAATATTGAGGATATTCGAAACCAAGGTTAAAAGCAATTTCATTTATAGGGTCATTGGTATTCAGTAAATTATTTTTAGCTTCTTCTATAAGGTAATAATGTAGGTATTCTTGTGCCGTTTTACCTGTTTCTTTTTTCAAAAGATCGCTTAAATAATTGGGTGAAAGAAATAGAAGTTCAGCAAAATATTTAACACTTGGCAACTTTTTATATTGTTGATCATTAGAATTAAAATAGCTGTTTAAAATTGTTTCAAATTTCGTAAGTAAATTTGTGTTAACCTTTTTCCTGGTTATAAATTGCCTGTCATAATATCGGGCACAATAATTTAATAGTAATTCAATATTTGAGGTAATAAGGGTTTGACTATGTAGGTCAATATTTTCAGATAATTCATTTTCCAATTTATCCACACAATCCCAAAGGGTTTGTTTTTCTTTATCTGACAGATGCAATGCTTCATTAATTTCATAAGAGAAAAATGTATATTCTTTTATTTTATTACCTAACGAAGTACCTCGAATCAAATCAGGATGAAAAAACAAACCCCAACCTACTATATCTGCATTTTCTGAGTTGGCATCATTTTCAATAGTTATTATTTGGTTAGGAGCAATACACATTAAAGTTCCTTCTTGAAAATCATAATATTCCTTTCCATATTTCAATTTATTGGCACAATGGTTTTTGAACATGACTGAATAAAATCCACAAGTCAACTTAATTTCTTCAACTTTTTCATGTTTTTCAATTTTGGAAAAATCAACTACAGAAATTAATGGATGTTTTGGAGCGGTTTGCTGAAACAATGCATTTAATTGACTGATGCTTTCTAATCGAATAATATTTCCCATTTTGCCATTCATTTTTTAAGAATACTTGAAAATTTTTCCACTCAAATTTCACCGAAAATTTTGTGTTCTATGCGTAGCTCAACAGGATAAATATAAGCAGCTCTAAAAGTGTAAAATTTCAAATTAACTGCAGAAATTTGATTTTCAGCCATGCCTTTATATTTAGCAGAAGAAGTGTTGCTTTTCCTTTTTGTACCAACGCTTTCTCGTTTCAAAGCATTGTCAAACTGTACTGCATAGTTTAGGGAGATAACCTTAATCAATTCACCATTTATTCTGGAACTTCCTGTTATTAAAATGACTATTTTCTTATTTTATTTGACTCATCACTATTTTATCAAATAGCTTATCTCCAAAATAATTGCGCAAAAATATAGAAGTGCTTGATAACTTACCTACTTTGTACCTTGTATTTGGCTTTTCCGTAGAAATGATTTTACTGATAGCTTCGGCAATTACTGCAGAAGGAGAACTACTTTTTTCAAATTTTTCGGTTAATTGTACAATGTCGTTTGTTATTTTTTTATATGGTCCATTTCCAGATATTGCAAGGAGTGGTTTTTTTCCTACTTCTCCTAATTCTGTCGCAATGGCACCTGGTTGTAAAACGACTACGTCAATATTAAATGGCTTTAATTCTAAGCGTAAACAATCGCTCCAGCCCTCTAAAGCATGTTTTGATGCATGATACCAAGCACCAAGTGGAGCATAAATCCTGCCTCCAACCGATGATGTGTTGATAATTAAACCTTTATTTGATTTGCGCATGTATGGAATTACCTTTTGAGTTAGACTTGCCAGTCCAAATAGATTTACCTCAAACTGCCTTCTTGCTTCAGCGATGGGTGTTTCCTCCACTGAACCATACACGGCATAACCCGCATTATTCCAAAGAACATCAATTTTACCTTCTTTTTCAATTATAATTTTAATTACATTTTGAATATCCGATTCATTGGTCATATCCATTTGAATTGGAAAAGCTCCAAGTTGCTTAAGGTCTTTCATGTTTTCTATTCGCCTTGCAACAGGATAGACCTTATGTCCTTCTTTAATTAATTTAAGTGCCGTTTCTTTTCCCATGCCTGATGAAGCACCTGTGATTAAAATAACTTTGCTCATTTATTTTGGTTTAGTTGTTGAAAAATAATGAGACAAAGTTGAGGTTAATTCATACCTTAATGCTAAGACTAATTACGGATTGTAGGATACTAATTCTATATTTCAATAATATTTTGTTTCTTAACCTCGATTATTAATTCGTAATATCAAATAATTAATTTTAGTCATTAAATTAACTTCCCTGGTGACCTGAGGGGGAATACCACAATGCAAAACAGAGAGTTGTAAAAATTATATCACGCTTTTAAGGGCTTATAACCTTTCCAATGGTGTTTTTAGATGACCTTCTAACTCCGTTTGTAGCAGCGTGATTTCTCCAATTATTAATCGAAGCCTTTACTTCATCCAGTATATTTCCAGCGTTTTTCACCTTAAAATGGGTGGCTAATTTTAATAAGTGTACTTCACTGGGCTGCTTACTTTCTCCGGCAATCATGGTGCTATGCATTCCATGACCTGCATAAGAAAAAGTTAAGTCATAAGCTGGGGCAAAGCGCCATTCCCCAATATCGTTCATTAAGAATGAAAAATTTTTGCTGTGATCATCTCTGTTATTGGCAAAAACATTAAAAGCAGCTAACCTAAATACTTTTTCATAAACCTTCACATCTCTTTCCAGTTGAAAAGCACAATCCATCAAATGTCCATAATCTAAAGAACTGTAACGGAAATTATCATGCATTATTCCTGCTGCAGAATGTAAATGTAATCTTTTATTTCCCTCTCTGTCAAATCGCTTGGTGCCAAAGTAGGTCTTACCTGATTTGCT
>JANQZX010000118.1 GCA_030728245.1 Saprospiraceae bacterium
GTCTTCATGGTAATGGATTTAAAAAATTAAACAAATAGGTAAATAAAGTTAACATATCAATATGTTGAGCATAATGACTTTTGTTCCCTTTTCTTCGCTGTTTATTTTATTTTTTTTTCAATAACCTGTAGTACGTCAAAATTATTTGCTTCTTTTTTATGCAAAATGCCAATGAGGCGCATATTATTAATGTTCCAAATGGCGGGAATCGAGGGGTTAAAGTTATATACCAAATTGTCAGTGGTAGATAATTTTGACAATAAAATACCTGACGATGGGGTTAGCCAGGTTCTTATTACATTTTGATGAACATAATTGGGTTGTTTACCAGTAGGGGTTAGCTGGAAGTCAGTAATTTCATCTTCCACTAAAAGAACACTTAAAAATAATGCAGAAAAAGAGGTGTCACGGCTTATTTTAATATTGGTAGTAACGGATAACTTGTTAGATACCTCTGAAAAGGAGGCAGTAAGTTCTAGTTTCAACAGTGTTTTTTGGGAAGTAACTTTAGCTAAATATCCGGGCCATTGAGTAGGAGACAGCATTCTGGATGATTCACCATCAAAAAGTTTTCTATTGATGGTAGCCACTGGATAACCCACAGGTTTCCCCAGTTCATTAACAAGCTGGTCATTTTCAGGTAAGCGGTAATCAAATTTATTTTCACTATAAGGAATGGAGAATGAGCCTGTATGTGCCGATATTACGATTAATTTATCCTTGTAAATGCCTTTTAACTCTTTAATCAGGCTATGACCAGCTGGACAGCCTACACAACGCACCCCTCCAAATTCTTCGATTAATACATTGGCTGTTTCTAATTCATTTCCAATGGGTGAGGCATCTATGGGGGTGATAACAGGGGGTATTTCAGTACATGAGGTAATGAAAATGGAAAGAAAAATAATAAAAGGTAGAGATTGCAATGGAAACATATTAGAATGAACTATTTAAAGAAAGTCTGACGCCGCTAAAGGCAGGTTCCAATCGGCAAATGCCACCAGTACAAATAACGCCCTCCACTTGTTTGATATAGGACAAGGAAAATAGGTTATTTCCTGGTTGATAATAAACATCGAATCTGGGAAAATGCAAAGGAATAGATTTATTTTGACTGTTTTTGGGGCTAAATCTTCCTGGTTTCCAATTAAACATGTCAGACATTGAAAATTTCCATTTCGGACTAAGAACATATTCTGCGAGACCAAACATCCAGTGGCCGTAGTCATTTAGAAGAAAATCATTGCCTTTATTCATAAAAAGAGCCTGTGCTTCTATCCGTAAAGATTTCCCTTTGCCAGCATCCATTTCAATTTCAGCAAAGGGAGTTATCGTTTTTACTGTTGGCGCACCTGGTTTGAATTCATAAAATTGTTGATTGTATAATTGGTGTTGAATGCCTACTGTCCAATGCTGTTTTTCATTTTGTTTGGTGAATTCTAAAAACCATTCTCTGTAAAGAGGATCTTCTGTCGTCATTTGCATGCCGGAATGATTCAAATTCATTGAAAAATCTTCGCTAAGTCTAACCTGTATATCCCCCTGCCAGGACCATTCTTCTAATTCCTGAGCGGCAGGATTGTAACGTGTATTTAATCTGAATGAATTGACACGGGTTAAGGGAGGTAAAAAATTAAGATTTCCCCTATTTAGCTGTTCTTGCGGGCGTGTTTTAAATGAAAAGTTATTAGTTCGCTTTCCTTCGAGGGTTATTCCTATAGCATCGGTAGCATAACTTAGGGTGCTGTAAAAAATAAATCCCAAACCTTGCTTATATCGGTTTCCAATGAGGGTGTCACCTTGTAAAAGCGTTACAGCAAAAGGATCTATATAAGTATCCTTTGATTTGTGTGCCGCCTCCGCATACCATCTAAAGGCTCCATATTGAATGGTTTGATAATAAGTGCCGGCGTAGGTATTGTACTTGGGTACGAAAACTTCGGAACCTGGATAAGTTTGAAGCGTACTTACCAGATTATTCATGGAAGCGTCATCTATGGTGCGCGCTACTATACCAACACCGGGTGCCCAGGACACCGTTTTACCACCTAACAAAAAGGAACGGAAATATTCACTTTGGAACCCACGAATAACGGAAGGATACAATTCAAATTGCCTTTTTTGTCTGCCAGCAAAGGCTTTTACAAATAAATCGGGCAAAAGTTGATATTTAAGTTTTATGCCAGCTAATGCGTTGTCAATCAATAACGATCGTTCTTCAAATGATCTGAAAATGAGTCCTGAACCTATCTGATCATACATATAACCTGCTGATAGGGTTAGTTTATCCAGTGTTTTCTCAATGAGAAAATTGCCTATGCCCTGGTCACTATAACTATCTGTTGGTACGAGTAAATTGGAATTATTAAAATAATCAAAACGCAAGGAAAGGGAAAAGCCTTGATAATCAGCCTGTAAATTTAGCCAGCTTTCAGACCCGAAAAGTTGGTGGTCATATTGGGGAATATTCGCTGCACCAATGAGGGAATCCCTTAGAAAAAAATTGGCCCTGGTTTGGAATTGTCCAAACACATTAAGCTTATCATCTGGATCGGGGTCATTTTGCCCATAAACAGGAACAAAAGTGATACATATAATCAATATTTGCAGTAAAAATCTAATGTTCAAAAAAGGCATGGATTGACATATTAAAAACTAAATGCGCAGAAGAAACAGACTATTTTTAAAGCATTTTGTCAGGTTTCATTGTATGTGCACTTAAAAATGTTGTATTTTCGTAAAAATAAAAACAAATGCGGACTCTTACCCTACTATTCTTTCTTTTATTTTCTGTTTATAATTTCGGGCAAAAATCAATGCCTGATGTGATGATAAAGTCTTTGGACGGCCAATCTGTCTCCACTAAAAAAATTTTCGAAAATAAGCTTACGTTAATTAGTTTTTGGGCAACGTGGTGTGGACCATGTAAAGTGGAATTAGATGCGTTAAAATCTGTTTATCCTTCATGGCAAGAAAAGTATGGGTTACAAATTGTGGCTATAACGATAGACAATCCAAGGCAATTATCGAAAGTTGCACCGATGATAAAAGCAAAGGGGTGGCCTTATCTTTTCTTCGAAGATTCTGTTGGCAACTTAAAAAACAAACTAAATTTTCAAAGTATTCCTCAAAGTTATTTGGTGGACCGGAATGGAAAGGTCGTTTGGTCAAATATGGGTTATGCACCAGGGGTTGAGCTGGAAATAGAAAAACAAAT
>JANQZX010000119.1 GCA_030728245.1 Saprospiraceae bacterium
AAAATACAAGGTCTTACGGTTGCAAATGTAGGCGCGGAAAATATTTTTAAAGCGCATCTTTCTCAAATTATATTTAATCTTTACGAGGCTATCACTCAGAAAAATCAGGTAATTCTTAAAAATTATTATTCTGCGAATAGTCAGATAGTATCAGACAGATTGGTAGAACCCATTGCATTTACCCCCAATTATGAAGCTCTTGTTGCTTATGAAATTTCAACGGATGAAAATAAATATTTTAAAGTAGAGCGTATTTCAGAGGTACAAATAACGAAAGCTACCTTTAAATTTGAAGAACAACATAAATATAATAAACCTGATATCTTTGGATTTCAAGGTACTAGTCTCGATAAAACCATCGAGCTGGACATGTCAATGAGAGCTTATTTAATCCTTAAAGATGAATTTCCTTTGTGCAAGCCATTCGTGACAGAAATGTATGGTACAGGAAGATTTCATTTTAAGGTTAAAGTTCAAAGTTTTGCACCCCCAGCTCGATTTGTGAAGGGCCTGAGAGGAGAGGTAAATGTCCTCGGTTCAAAGCCATTCTTAAAATTTCTGGAAAAAAACAAAGAGGAATAATTATCCGACAGATAGCGTGGTTCCTGAAATAGTGATGGCGTAAACAGGTAAAGCGCTGGTAGATTGACCTCCAATATTTTGCCCGGATGTATTGAAACGCGCGCCATGATTCGGACAAATGAATTCATTTTTAGATGCGTTCCAATTGACGTCAGTTCCCTGATGCGTACATGCTCTTTGCAAGGCAACAAAAGAAGACGGAACACTTCCAGTGGCGAGACGAACTACAATAATTTTATCGTTAAAAATAAAAGAACCAATGGATTGAAGTTCTTTAGTTAAATCGACTTTAAAACTATTCGTGGTATTTCCACCCGTATTACCTCCTCCTGGCGTAGTAATATCGTCTTTAGCACAAGATCCTAAGCAAATGGCACAAGTGGCCATTATGGGTAATTTTAATTCTTGAATAAAAGTTCTTCTGTCCATGTTTATTTTTTTAAGCCTAACATTTTCAACATTTAATTGTTTAAGAAATATGAATAGCCTTAAAAAAAATATCCAGCTTTGAGGCATCTAATTGTCCGTTTGTTCTTACGCTGCTGCATAGATCAATTCCGTAAGGATTTACTTCCTCAATAGCTTGTTTTACATTCTGAGCATTTATGCCACCGGCCAGAAAAACAGGCTTTTTCACCGCCTCCCTTATTTTTCTGCTTAACTTCCAGTCATGTGCATTTCCCGTTCCGCCTAAAATTTTAACCTTCAGATTAGGATTTCCGCTATCCAGGAGAATAGCATCCACCCATGGCTCAATCTCTAGCGCTTCATCTATTTGTTTTTCATTTAGAACATGAATAACCTGCACTAATTTTACAGCTGGAATGGCCTCTCTAATCTTGGCGTAGTCCATTTCTAATAAGGAATCAACAATTTGTATGGTATTTGTTTGAACTTTTTGATGATGAGCAATGATATCTGAAGCTTTTCTTTCACTTGTGAGCAAGAAAGTTGCTATAGGCGGAGGTATTTGCTTCGTAATTTGTGAAATGAGGTCATCTGCTATTACACCAGGTCCACTTGGCATATTACCAACTAGTCCAAGAGCATCAGCACCCTGTTTTATGGCAAGAAAAGCTTCTTCCAAACTGCTGATACAGCAGATTTTAATTTTAGGTTGATTTAATGTAAAGGTCATGTTAATTAATCAATTGCTTTATAAATAGGACTAATAATGAAGATAAAGATGGTAAAATTTTAAGTAGATTTGAAGAAAAACAACATGCGACAACTATTTTTTCTTGTTCTTTTAGTGGGCATTCCCATTTTGACACATGCCCAATCGGTACCATTTATTATTTCTGCACCCGCTGGTGATGGTTATGTAAAGATTGATAAAAACGGTAAAACCATTATTCCTAATGGCAGGGTCATCACACCTTCAGGTAAAGTGCATAAAGTCGCTCCGCATCCTTACGGCTTAACCCTCAGTATGGATGGTTCTATCGCTATCACAGCCAATTCAGGAACGAGCCCAATATCAATAAGTATTTTAAAAAATATTCTAACAGATAATCCTCAAATAACTCAGATTCCACCCACCGTAAAAAGTGATAAAGGGGTTTTGGAATCTGTTTTTATGGGTATTGCTATTTCTCCTGATAACCAAACCGTTTACGCTGCAGGTGGTCAAGCTAATAAAATTTATTCTTTTGATGCAAATACTGGAAAGTCGAAAGGAGATATTGATTGCAGTTTTAAAAATAATAAGGTTAATTATTTGCATGGATATATTGGTGATATGGTATTAAGTAAAGATGGACGATATCTTTTTGCAGTGGATCAAATCGGATTTAGAATTTTAATTGTAGATGTTATTGAGAAAAAATTGGTTTCTTCTTGTCCTGTAGGCCGTTATCCTTTTGGCATCGCTTTATCAAAAGACGAGAAAACCGTCTATGTGGCCAATGTGGGCATGTACCAGTATGACTATATCTGGAAAAAACAAGAGGGTGAATGGAAAAAGACTTCCGTTAAAAAACCTGTATTTGCCTATAATACGCCTGAGGCTGAGCGTGGTTATCAGAATGATTCTATATTAGTTCCTGGATTAGGACCCGTTAATGCTGAGGAGTCTTTCTCTGTGTGGGCGGTGAATGTTGAAAATAATTTGCAACCTCGGGTAACAGCTAAAATAAAAACAGGGCATTTAATTGGTGATTTAGTTGAAGGCATTCCTGCCGTGGGTGGCTCAAGTCCCAATTCTATGGTGGTTGCCGGGAAATATGTATTTATTAGTAATGGAAATAATGATAATATTACCGTGTTGAACGCCGAAAATCAGCAAATTGTAACTCATATTAAGCTTGCGCCTGAAGAAAAGTTAGCTACATTAAGAGGCATTATTCCTTTTGGATTAGCCGTTTCACCTGACGAAAAAAGAATTTATGTGGCAGAATCTGGTATTAACGCAGTGGCCGTGATTGATGTAGGTACATTAAAGGTTTTGGGCCATATTCCAACCGCTTGGTTTCCAGCTAAATTAAAGGTTTCACCCGATGGCAAAAAATTAATCATTTCTAATGCAAAAGGCTTTGGAAGTGGGCCCAATGGGGGTTCTACCTTTAAAATGGGTGTGTCGGGAAGTTATATTGGCAATTTAATGCATGGTGCCGTTCA
>JANQZX010000120.1:0-12628 GCA_030728245.1 Saprospiraceae bacterium
TGTTGAATCTCCAGCAGAAGGAAATTGAAAGATCTGGTATTCAAAGTTTAAAGATAGGATATAATTCAGTTTTTGGCTATTACTTGGAAGTAACAAATAAACACAAAGATTCGACACCTGCGGACTGGATAAGAAAACAGACGCTTTCCAATGGGGAACGATTTGTTACCGAAGAATTAAAAGTTCTCGAGGCTAAAATACTTCAGGCTGAGGAAAAATGTGTGGAGATAGAAAATAGTTTGTTCAGTCAATTAGTGATTGATCTTCAAGCATATATATCACCTGTTCAGATTAATGCACAAGTAGCTGCACAGGTAGATTGCTTGTTATCATTTTCTAAAAATGCAAAGAAATTTAATTACGTCAGACCAAAAATAAATCAGTCATATAATATTGATATAAAACAAGGTAGGCATCCGGTTATTGAACAAAAGTTGCCATTGGGAGAGTTTTATGTTCCAAATGATACCTTTTTGGACAATGATTTTCAGCAAATTTTAATGATAACAGGTCCTAATATGGCTGGTAAATCAGCTATTTTAAGACAAACAGCCCTCATTTGTTTAATGGCTCAGATGGGTTCATTTGTACCTGCACAATCAGCGGAAATGGGTATTTTAGATAAAATATTTACCCGTGTTGGAGCCAGTGATAATATTTCCTCCGGGGAATCTACTTTTATGGTTGAAATGAATGAGACATCGAGTATTTTGAATAATATTTCATCCAGAAGTCTGGTCCTCCTGGATGAAATTGGTCGCGGTACCAGTACCTACGATGGTATTTCCATTGCCTGGTCGATTGCTGAATTTTTGCATGAAAATAATTTTTGTAAGGCAAAAACCTTGTTTGCTACGCATTATCACGAACTTAATGCCTTAGAGGAACGATTTCCAAGAATTCATAATTTTCACGTTGCCACCAGAGAGGTTGATAAAAAAATTATTTTCCTTAGAAAATTGACAGAAGGCGGAAGTGAACATTCTTTTGGTATTCACGTGGCACGAATGTCAGGAATGCCAAAGATAATTATTGAAAGAGCCGGAGAAATTTTGAGTGAACTAGAAAATAAAAGGCTAGAAGGGAAAACTAAAACGTCGGAAATAGCAAAAACCATTTCAAAGAGAGCACCGGAGGCGCTTCAATTAAGTATTTTTGAAACGGTTGACCCCATGGCCGGGCAATTAAAACAAGCCATCCTTAATCTTGATCTCAATACAATGACTCCGATTGAATGCATGCTTAAAATAAGAGAGTTGAAAAATTTATTAGAATCTTAAATCGTAAAAATGAAAATTGCACTTATTGGATATGGAAAAATGGGTAAAACCATTGCTGAATTAGCTAAAATTCAACATCATGAAATTATTTTAACGATTGATGCAGATAATAAAAAGGATTTACAAAGTGATTTGTTTAAATCGGCTGATGTTGCCATAGAATTTACCCAACCTAATCAGGCTTTTGATAATATTATAGCTTGTTTTGAGGCTGGAGTTCCCGTTGTTTGCGGCACAACAGGTTGGTATGATGAACTACCTAAATTAGTTGCAGCATGTAATGAAAAAAATGGATCTCTCATTTATGCCTCTAATTTCTCCATCGGGGTAAATTTGTTTTTTGTCCTGAATAAAATATTGGCAAAGCAAATGAGTCAATATCCGGACTATAAAGTTTCAATGCAGGAGACACACCATACAGCAAAACTCGATGCGCCCAGTGGCACTGCCATCACGTTGGCAGAGGACTTAATAAAAAGTCATATCGGTTATCATGGCTGGACGAAAGGTTTTTCAACTGATGATAAATCATTTCCTATTCATTCGGTCAGGGAAGACCCCGCGCCGGGAAAACACGAAATTTTTTACACTTCTGAGATAGATGAAATAAAAATAAGCCATGAAGCTTTAAATAGGAATGGATTCTCTCTTGGAGCTCTTTATGCTGCGAATTGGATAAAAGGAAACAAGGGAGTCCATCATTTTCCTGATATATTGTCGCTACAATTCAGCTAATTTTTCAAGTAGCCAATTTTTTGAGGCAACATTATTCATTGACTCTAATTCTGAGGTTAATTTCTGTTTTGCTTTCTCATCCTTGGGTGTCATTTTAGCTAGTTTTTTTGCTATAGAAACAAAATTTCTGTAAAGGACCTTTCGGTTTTCTGGAATATGATTATTTCTGTTTAAAAAAGCCCTAAAACTATCCAGTAAAAAAAACAAAGCATCAGTTTCACCTGTATCATAATAGGTACAAATTAACAAGGTCTTTGAATTAAGGTTATATATATAATCATCGTATTCAACAGATTGCAATGTTTTTATGACAAGGTCATACTTTTTTTGATAATAATATAGCTGGGCAAGATTAAATGACAATGAATTATCCCTCTGATTTTCAGGTAGTAGCGGGGCATAATCAGTGATAAATGCTTCTATCCAGTTAAATTCCTTTAACCGAAGGCCAATAACCACAATATTTTTAAAGTGATAAGGAGAAAATGATTGATCTTCCAATAAGATATCTTGTGATACTACCTCTTTGTAAAAATCAAAAAGTTGAGCTAAAAACTTACTATTTCCTTTGTTTATTTGAAGTGAACAATAGTTGATAATGGTAGAATAGATTTCTGCTAATTCTTTTTTAGGAAAAAGTAAATTATTCTCAGAAACGGATTGTCTAAGAGAAAAAAAGTTGTCTTCATTATCTGAATCAGTGTATAAATTCAATAGGTTTGAGTATAGCATGATACTAGGTACATTTTCATAACCTCTTAATTTTATCATGTTTTTAACTTCGTCAATATAGGTCAGTTTATATGTGTGAATAGCCAAATTTTGAAGTTCAAATTCGTTACAAAATAAACGTAACTTTTCAGACAAGTAAAAGATATCCAGAGATTCGTTAATTTCCTCAATATTAGAACGAATGTTTCGGTCGCCCTCTAAATTTAGAATTTCATAGTTATTGCGTTCAAGTGAATACCGTTGTAAATAGGCCTGAGAATGCCTTAATTCGTTAGATTCTAAGTGTATGCGTGCATTTTTCACACTACTTTTTGAAAGATTAGTTAATTTTCTTTCGTTTATGACTTCTAGTAAATATAGATTTTGAACTAAAGGGTCACGTTGATATAAGTCAAAAGACAAAAATTTTGTCAATAACTTGAAGAGATCAGAAAAGTATTTTCTCAATCGAATATCATCAAATGGAATTCCTCTAAATATTTTTTTCCAAAGGTCCTGCTTTTCTGGTAATACATTAGGATTTTTATCAATATGAATTTCTATAAAATCAAATATTGAAACCAAATTTTCATCACTATTGAAAAATGGAGATATTAAAAATTTTTTAAATCTATTTCTCTCTGTCTTGTCAAGTTGTATGAGTGTTTTTATTAATTTTGAGTCTTTCATAAACTTATAATTCTAAAAGTTAAATTTATATTAACGTAAACGCAATTTGGAATTTTATTGTATATTTGTAAATAAAAAATTTCGACCTAATCTCAAATAACATGCATTCAAAAATCACTTATCTGGCATTTACCGGTTTATTTTGGGTCTTTTTCGTCACACTTTCTGCTCAGACGATTGATGTAAAAACGATTGATGTTGTAAAAAATAAAAATGGGGTTGGTCTTGTTGAAGTAGATTCCAATACTACGCCAACACACTCCAATCCTTCATCAGGTACCATTTCAGTATTAGTTACTGGAAATATTTACAAGTTTACCTATACGCCAAAAAATGACTTTTTAGGACAGGATACCTTTTCTGTAAATTCTATTTCGGGAAAAATAGCCAAAATTACCCGTTTTAATGTAACGGTAAGACAAGCAAAGATAATCGCAATACCTGATTTATATGCATACGATTTTGTCAAAGAGGGTGAACAACTTATGTCAGTCACGGAAAATGACATTGATGAAGAAACTGGGTTAAAACCAACAATAAGTTTAATTACTTCTAAAAATAATGGTATTTTCACCATCTCAGCTGATCGTAAAGACATTTTATTTACACCTGTTGTTGGTTTTTCAGGGGTAGCAAACATCACCTATTTAGTTTGTAATGTCTCGAATGAAGTGTGTTCACAGACCACAGCCTCAATTTTAGTACCCATTCCGAAAGATACCTTCGAGGTTTTTACACCGAAATTTTCACCTATAAATTTACCGATTCCCAAAGATTTTATTTTACAGGGTGTTATACCGAATGGAACAATAAAAACAGACGGACATTTCCAGGTTTTCACTCCTAACGCCAATTTCGAAGGTAAAGAAAGTTTGCTCTTTAAGAATGCTTTAACTAATCAACAAATTTTCGTCAATGTAAATGTTTTGTCAAAGCGTAAAAATATTTATGCCTTTGATGATTTTACAGCACTTACTCCTGGCTCTTCAATAGCTAATTGGAATTTACTTGCAAATGATAATATTAAAAGTAATCCGTCTTTTAGGATTATTTCACAGCCTAAATTTGGTAAAATATCTTCTGTAGAGGCCAGTAGAATTACCTATGAAGCTCCAAATGGTTCAAATTTTTCAGGGGTAGATGAATTTACCTATGAACTTTCTCAGGATGGGCTGGATAAGGAAACGGCTACCGTTTACATTAAGGTAAGTAAATTTGAACCTGTTTCTTCTGTATTTAATTTCTATACACCAAAAGGTGTCACACTAAAAGTGGGGAATACTTTTCCTTCTTCAGTGAACAATATAAAGCTAGAAATTAAGAAAAGTGGTAATGGCAGTTTGGTTGTAAATGATGATAATACCTTAACATACGATCCACTAACCATTATTTCAGGTGTGGATAACAAGTGGGAGATAGACTATTTAGTATCCGATAAAGTGGTTTCAACGGTTAATTTAATATTCAATATTCTTGATGAATCGTCTGTAACAGATCCTTGTTTTGGTGCTGATTGCGTTTGGAGTGGTGATACTAATAATGATGGTATTGTTTCCTTAAGTGATTTGTTACCTATCGGAAGGTATCTCGGGAGTGTTCAATCTTCTGATGGACCTTTAACCACTGAATCATGGTATGGTAAGAAGGCCTCTGAATGGGACAACGTACCTGCTTTAAAATATGTAAATACGAATGGTGATCGATTTATTTCCGATGCTGACACCGTGTCAGTAAGAAGATATTTAGGTAAAACGCATGGCATTATAGCAAAAGATATTCCTATCCAAAACTTTACTGTAAAATTAAAAGGTAATGCGACGGTGAAACCTGGAGAAGCGGTGAATTTAGAGATATTTATTGGAGATAAAATTAAGCCAGCTATAGATTTATATGGATTTACGCTTTCATTGCCATTTAACAAACAAATTTTTGATTTATCAAAATCGTCAATTACGTTTGATTCAAGGAGTTGGTTAGCTTATAATTCACCCGTATTCGCGTTGACTAATAATAATGACAGAGGAGTAATGGAGGCTGCTTACACCAGAACTAGTGGTAAATCAGCGGACGGATTTGGTAAAGTAGGTACTGCAAGAATTATTGTGATTGATATCGCGGGTATAAAACCGCCTAACGGTTCCAATGAACTACTAGTTACCCTGGGAGGTCAAGCTATTGCAAGTGACGCGAATGGTAATGCTTATAGTCTTTACGTAGAACCCTTTACCTTAACGATTGATTTTAGCGATAGTAAAGAAAAAGCTACGCCTACGTTACCTGTAGAACCTGTATTAAGTCCCAGGTATAACGAGAGTGGTGAAATTGGTATTTTTCCAAATCCCGCCACGGATTTTGTCAACATAAAAAGCTATAAAAACAGCCTAATCAAGACCGTTCAGTTAGTAAATATGTCTGGTCAGGTATTATTTGAGTCAAATAATATAAATCAATCAGAACTAGAGATATCTATCGCAAATAGAGTAACTGGCGTGTACTATGTCAGAGTTCTTACTGAAAATGCGATATACACCCGTAAAATACAAATCCTACAAAGGTAGTCCCATAACACATATTCTTTTTTAGTGAATCGCCTGTATCTATATGTTACAGGCGATTTTTATTTATGATGTCCAATAATTCGTCTCTGTAATTTTTTCCGACGGGAAGTAACTTAGGGATATTCTTTTCAAGAACCTCCACCATATTTCCCAATATGGCATTAATTCGGTCTATATTCACAATATAAGATCGGTGAATTCTTTTGAATTTCAAAATAGGTAATTTTTCTTCCAGGCTTTTCATTGTTTGTAATGTAATCACTCTTTGGTTTTCCATGCGAATGATAACATAATCTTTCAGTCCTTCTATATAGATAATTTCATTGTGGTTTATCTTAATTAATTTTTTGTCAGCTTTTACAAAGAAGTAATCTTCAGGTTCTTTCTCGGTACTAACTTTTTCCAGGGTTTGATTTTTATGTAGTTGATGTAGTTCAAACGCCTTATTTATAGCCTTTATGAAGCGTTCCATAGAAATGGGTTTCAATAAATAGTCTAAAACATTCAGCTCAAAACCTTCAATGGCATGATTTGGATAAGCTGTGGTAATAATGACCAGGGGAGGATTTTTTAAAGTTTTTAAAAAATCTAACCCGCTTATCATGGGCATTTGAATATCTAAGAAAATAAGGTCAATAGAGGTGTTCTTTAACCATTCATTTGCCTCAATGGCGTTAAGGCACTTAGCCACTAAGTTTAGTTCGGGAAACTGTGAAACATAAGTTTCCAATACATCCTGAGCTAAGGGTTCATCATCAATTATTAAGATATTCAGCATTTTTTATGTTTTAATCAGTTAAATTTAGGGAAAGGTTTACACAATATTCCTGTGGTAGGTTCAGGATATTCAATTCGAACCTATTTGGATAGATGAGTTGTAATCGCCTATTTACATTTTCCAGACCTATACCACCCACTAGGGGCAAATTTTCTGTATTATAAATGGCGGAAGACTTATTATTAGCAATGGAGAAGTTTAGCTGATGATTATTTACATTTAATGTAATGTGGACATATCTGACAGTATTCATGGATGTATTCACGCTATGTTTAAAAGAATTTTCAAGAAATGGAATCAATAAAAGGGGAGCGATGAGTTCATTTTCTATACTTCCAGTAATGTCAAACTTAATATCAATGGAATTTCCTTGTCTTAATTTTTCTAAATCCAGATAATTTTGTAAATAGAGGATTTCTTTGGAGAGATTTACTTTTTTTTCATTACACTCGTACAACATATATCTCATCATATCAGATAACTTAATAACTATTTCAGGCGCAAGATCTGATTTTTTTAATGTCAGAGAATATAGGCTATTTAAAGTGTTAAAAAAGAAGTGAGGATTAATTTGAGACTTTAAAAATTGCAGTTCTGATTGCATATTTTTATTTTCCAGTTGCTGCCTCAGCGAAATTTGTGCAAACCAGTCAACAACAATATTTCCAATGGTAGTAAAGCCAGAAATGACAATAAATACAAAAAAGTACCCTGTTTGTTTTTCGAATAATTTATATTGGTAGGAAGGGAAATCATTTAATTTGATATGTAGCGCCATTGTTTTAATAGGTGTCAATAAAAAACATGCTAGGAATAATAAGAATAAATAGGTGAATATTTTTTTCTGGTTTAAATAATTCGGTATTAAATAAAGTAGGTTTAAATAAACAATGAAAATATAGAAACTTACGTTGATGAGTTCGTTACTAAGGTTAAAAATTAAGTCTTCCTTTGATTCATTTAACAATAAAAGGACAGAAAACATTACCACCCAAAATATGATATGGATAATCCAATTAATTTTAGACGATAGAAAAAGATTATCCAAAATATATAAATTTTTATAATAATAGAACGTTTTGGTCTAAAGTACAAAAAAATAAGATGAATTGGATTGGGTCATAGACGAAACTCCCATAATTTTATTCCTTTAGATAAAAGGTTTATTTGTATTTTTGTAGCGTAACAATAAAGTAAAAGAATGATAAAGAAGGCATTTGTTTTTCCTGGACAAGGAGCGCAGTTTGTAGGAATGGGTAAAGACATGTATGAATCGTCTGAGCTGGCAAAAGAATTATTTGAAAGAGCAAACGAAATTCTTGGTTTTAGAATCACTGATATTATGTTTAATGGTTTAGCAGAAGACCTGGTACAAACAAAAGTTACTCAACCTGCTTTATTTATACATTCCACTATTAAAATAGCTTTATTAGGAGATCAATTTCACCCGGATGTTGTGGCTGGTCATTCTTTAGGGGAATTTTCTGCTTTAGTTGCCGCTCGGTGTATTACTTTTGAAGACGGTTTAAAGCTGGTTTACCAACGCGCTCTGGCCATGCAAAAATCTTGTGAAGACCATCCGGGTACTATGGCTGCAATCATTGGTTTATCAGATTCAGCGGTTGAAGAGGTTTGTAAAGGTGTAAAATCAGGTATAGTTGTGCCTGCAAATTATAATTGCCCTGGTCAATTGGTTATTTCTGGTTCGATAGAAGCAGTGAATGAAGCTATGACCAAATGCAAAGAATTAGAAGGTGGAAGAGCCATACCATTAACTGTAGGTGGTGCCTTTCACTCTCCATTGATGTCATCTGCGGCTGAATTGTTGGCAGAAGCCATTTCACACACATCCTTTAATTCTCCCATTTGTCCTGTATATCAAAATGTTACCGGATTACCCGAAACTAATGCTGATACCATCAAATTACATTTGAATAATCAATTAACGGCGCCAGTCAGATGGACTCAAACGATGCAGAATATGATTGCTGACGGTGTTAATAGTTTTACCGAGGTTGGAGGCAATGGAAAAGTCCTTCAAGGGTTAGTAAAGAAGGTCGATAGGCAAATGGAAACAACGGCTATTTAAAATGATTAAGCAAGACCTTAATATTTCTACTGGCAAAGTTTTATTGGCCAGTCCTTTTATGGATGACCCTAATTTTATACGTGCGGCAGTGCTCATTTGCTCTCATAATGATCAGGGAACTATTGGATTTGTTTTTAATAAACCAATGATTTCATCTATTAATGATGCGCTGGAATCTTTTCCTCCTTTTGGAGTTAATATATTTAAAGGAGGCCCCGTTGAAATGAATACTCTTCATTTTTTACATAGGGCAGGATCTATTTTGGATGACAGCGTTCCTGTTTGCCCCGGGGTATTTTGGAGTGGAGACTTTAAAATGTTGAAATTCCTGGTTAAAAATGATCTTATTTTACCTAACGATATTCGTTTTTTTGCAGGATACACAGGATGGGATAAAGGCCAGTTGGAAGAGGAGATTAAGGAAAATGCATGGATATCAACGAATATGGACGCTAACTATTTGTTTAAGTTCTCATCACACGCGGTTTGGAAAAGTATGCTAAAGGATAAAAAGAAACATTATCCACCCCTTGCGGATATCCCTGATAATTTTTCCTGGAATTGATGACTTTTAGTTTAGTAAGGCTACAATACTTTCCTTTTCTTTATTGAAAGAGGGTATCTCTTCTTTTGGTAAAGGCTCAGGTGGTGGAAAAGATAGTTTTAAGTGATTTACCTGTTGACCATTTTTCCAAAACCTAAAACAAACGTGAGGTCCTGTTGCCAATCCTGTAGATCCCACGAATCCAATGGTTTGTCCTTGTTGAACCTGAGCGCCGCTTCTTATTCCCGGGCCGATTCGCGACATGTGTAAATATTGCGTGGTATGTTGTTTATCATGTTTTATTTTTACGTAATTTCCATTTCCTCCCGAATACCGGGCTTCTAATACTACGCCATTGCCTACTGACATAATAGGGGTACCATGTGGAGCGGCATAATCAGTGCCGAAATGTGGTCTTACCCTTCTTAATATAGGATGTAATCGAGAAGTGTTAAAATAAGAGCT
Organism: Saprospiraceae bacterium; assembly: GCA_030728245.1. Taxonomy (GTDB): domain Bacteria; phylum Bacteroidota; class Bacteroidia; order Chitinophagales; family Saprospiraceae; genus BJGN01. Next base: position 9,851 of record JANQZX010000120.1, read on the forward strand.
AATTCGTGAAAATCGTAAAGGAGATCGTAAAAAACCTTTATTCAATGGTCTTCCTTCAAGGTCGTAATAGCCTTTAAAGGCTGGTTTACTATAATAAATAGCATTTATAGTGTTCTTCTCCATTTCGTATTTTGCAGCCAATACAAGACCAGCACCTATCTCTTTTCCTTCAATATTATGGCTTTCATATACGATTTTAAATTTTTCTCCCTTTTGCAAATGATAAAAATCTATAGACCACTGCAAAGCATCTTCTAACTTAGCAATTAATTCAGGACTTGATCCTTGTTGAGCCATGGCATTCCAAATAGAACTCTCAATGGTACCTGATGTTGTCTTTATTTTCTTTGTTACAGGTCTTTCTATTTTTTTAATACCAATGGAATCGATAAAATTGAAAATAAAATAATGATAAACATTGGGTTCATACACTAAATACTCCAGTTCCTTACCATCTAAACTTTTAAATAGGGTATATCTTTCACCTACTCTGAAATTACTCGGTTTAAAAATATGTTGATTATCATTCATTATATTATGAATGATTTGAGCATCTACTCCATTGTCATTTAATATGTTACCGATGGCGTCACCATTTTTAATGGTATTTTCAGTCATAGAAAATGTATCAATAGCAAAACCGTATTTAATAGTAGGAATAACTAAGGGTAAAGAGCCAAGTTTTGAGAGATTTGGTTTCTCCTTTTTTAATAATCTGCTGAAAGGTAATTCATTAGAAAATATAAACAGGACGGTTAAACCGGCAATCGATAACAGAGGTAAATAAAATTTTTTAAGATATTTCATCGTCAGAAAAGTAGGGGGTAAAAATTATAAATTCAAATATAATGCTTTTATGAATTAAACCATATTTGATTTCTAAAAATTACTTTTACCTTTATGGCTTAATATTTACTATGAACACAGGAAGTAATTATGAGAAAAGAGGCGTTTCTTCTTCTAAAGAAGAAGTTCATGATGCTATCAAAAATTTAGATAAGGGTTTATTTCCTAATGCTTTTTGTAAGATTATACCTGATGTAGCTGCAGGAAATGCCGATTATTGCAATATAATGCATGCAGATACGGCGGGAACCAAAACAAGTTTGGCCTATTTGTATTGGCGGGAAACAAAGGATATTTCCGTTTGGAATAATATCGTTCAGGATGCTATTGTGATGAATATAGACGATATGGCCTGTGCAGGGTGTTATGATCATTTTATTCTTTCTTCTACGATTGGCAGAAATAAAAAGCTTATTCCTGGTGAGGTACTATCTGCTATTATTCAAGGAACCTCTAACTTTGCAGAATTTTTAATGAATATGGACTTTAATATTCATCTTGCGGGTGGGGAAACTGCTGATGTGGGTGATATCGTCAGGGTAGCAGATATTGGATATACTGCCTTTGCCAGAATGAGAAAGCAAGATGTTTTTGATATTGATATAAAGGAGGGCGCTGAATTAGTCGTTTTATCTTCATCGGGCATGTCATCCTATGAAAAGAATTATAATTCTGGTATAGGTTGTAATGGTCTGACTTCAGCAAGACACGATGTTTTAGAACATAGTTATGCGTCTAAATATCCAGAATCTTTTGATCCATCGATAGACAAAAATTATGTTTATGCAGGTTCTAAAAAATTGACCGATATGCTTTTGGTTGAGGGCGAATCTCATTCTATTGGTTCGTTACTTCTTTCTCCTACAAGGACTTATTTACCTTTTATTCGTTCCCTTTTTAATGCTTTCAGACCTCAACTTCAAGGATTAATCCATTGCACGGGTGGGGGACAAACGAAAGTTTTAAAATTTCTTAATAAGAAGAGAATTGTAAAAAACAATTTATTACCCATTCCGCCTATTTTTAATTTGATTCAATCAGAGAGTAATACAGAATGGTCTGAAATGTACACGGTTTTTAATATGGGACAACGTTTAGAAGTTTATGTTGACAAAGGGATGGGAAATGAGATCGTTACATTAGCTAAATCATTTAACATTGACGCATGTGTTGCTGGACATGTTGAAAATGCGGAACAAAACGAAGTTCGTTTAGAAAGTGGTCATGGAACCTTTATTTACAGGTAAAAAATGGCGGTCACCCGCAAGAAAAGCGAAGGAAATTGCTGTTTTTTTGGAACAGCTTTATCCGGAAACGCCTATTCCACTAGATCATAAAGATCCATATACATTGTTAATTTCCGTGCTTTTATCGGCTCAATGCACCGATGAACGCGTAAATAAAGTTACACCCTATCTTTTTGCACTGGCAGATAATCCCTTGGATATGTCAAAAGTTCCGGTAGCTAAAATAAAGGAGATAATTAGACCTTGTGGCTTATCTCCTAAGAAATCAGAGGCTATTTCAGGTTTATCCAATATTTTGATAGATAAATATCATGGACAGGTTCCTGAAACTTTTGAAGATCTGGAAAGTTTACCTGGCGTGGGTCATAAAACGGCTTCTGTGGTAATGAGTCAGGCCTTTGGCGTTCCTGCTTTTCCTGTTGATACGCATATCCATAGATTAGCTACTCGCTGGGGTTTAACCTCTGGAAAAAATGTGGAGGAAACGGAAAGGGACTTAAAACTCCTTTTTCCTAAAAAGATCTGGAATAAACTTCACCTGCAGATTATCTTTTATGGCCGTTCCTACTGTCCGGCCAGGGGACATATTATTGAAAAATGCCCAATCTGCAGTCGATTCGGTATTTGACTTATTTTTTATCGAAAATTTCACGGTAATTCATACCAATCATGTCAAAAGATACTT
>JANQZX010000120.1:12728-15697 GCA_030728245.1 Saprospiraceae bacterium
TATTTTTTATCGAAAATTTCACGGTAATTCATACCAATCATGTCAAAAGATACTTTCAAATGTGTTTTAAGGGAATCGTTTTGAAAAAAGTTCTCTTTTTTAGAAATGTATTTTGAATTATAGGAAATGAAAAACTTCCCATTTTCTTTTGAAAAAGATAAATAACCTAAAAGACATATACTGGATAGTTTTTCTAAAATTTGATAGAAGTCTTTTCCAGGTTCTTTAAATGGGATTATGTAGGTACATATTAATCGCATAGTAAACATATCTTCCAAAGATTGATATATTATATTGATCATGAAACTATGATTATCAATTTCCTTTTTAAATGAAATTACATTTTCACCAGGAATTATTTGATCATTATAATCAGTAATGTCTAATTCGTGTAACTTTACGTTGATAAAATTATTAATTGATTTATCCATAAAATATATTAAAGTTTCAATTCAAGTTTAAACTTTTTAATGGTTTTTGTATATTTAACTTTATCAGTATCAGCAGCTTCATATACTTTTTGATCTTTATATTTATCTATCATATAATTTTTGATTATGGCATCGTCATGTTTTGTTAATAACAACTTCTCCAATATATCAAGTCTTTCGTTTGTTGAGATATGCTTTCTGTTACAAGCTTCTTTAATAGACTCTTTGGTTTTATCGAAAAAATAATCAGATGCCGCAGGATCTAGATTATTAATATCTGCTTCTGATATATTATTAAAATTAATAGCCCCCTTCGTAATTAATTCAGCTATAATTGTTTCTTTCTGAGGGAGTTTGAAAATTTTTAAAAAGCGTCTAGCTAGATTTTTTTCAGCAGTAACTTCTTTTTTTATACTAAGAATGGTTAATCTTTCAAGTGTTAAGAAAGTGGCTACATTAGCTTCAGTAATTGGTTCTTTCCCTAAACTAGAATCGTTTACTATTTTAATCGCATTTTTTAGCGTCTGTCTCTCTTGAATAATGGCATCCTTATTAGTATCTGGATCTGTCTGATAATTCTCTAATTTTGAAAGAGATTTAAGTGCATCAATAAATCCAATTCTTCCAGATTTTTCTTCAATTTTATCGGTTTTTAATTTTTCCACATCTGCATCCCCAATTCTTTCCGACCTTTTTAATTCCTGGTTGTCTTTATAACTCATGTATTGTTTACACCCAAACTTAAATAAATTTATAGAGGCATGCAAAACTGCAATACCTACTTGAGCCGGTGGAAAGATCATGGCAATTGATTCTGCAGCATTTAAAATGAAGTCGACGCCAATTTCCCCTAATTTCCATTTTATGGCAGTCCTATATTTTTCTAAAACTTCAATATTTTCGGGAGTTAGATGGCCAGTTTTTTCTAATAATTCATTTATACCTATAAGTTTTAAAGTAGTTTGGTAACCTTCGACACCATTTTTAAATGCACCTAATCCAGCTTTAATACCTGGTAACATAGTAATAGTGTTAGTGAGTCCCTCTCCAATAAGTCCGCCTTCCATAGCAGTATTAATACCATCAATAGCACCTGTTACAAACTTTCCAACAGTTAATCCTAATAAAGCTAAATCAGCGGGTTTTTTTTCACTATAGTAAAAATTTCCTACTGTCGATAAAAGTTCACAAGTATCTGCTAAATTACCTATAAAAGCTCCTTTACCTACATTATCCTCCAGCATTTTTCTATTTTCAGAGCCAGCTTCCATATATTTTGCTACTGTATCCATTGTTTTTCCAGGTACACTTGCAATTTCTAATACATTTCCAAATATACTATCTCCTCCTAAATATTCATCTACTTTTATTTTGGCTTTTTCTTTTTCTTCTTCTGCTTTATTTATAGCTTGTAGTGTTGTGTTTTCGGCTGCAATCTTTGCTGCTTCTGCTGCTTCTGCTGCGACTCTTGCTGCCTCCGCTTCAGCTGCGACTCTTACCGCTTCCACTTCGGCTGCGACTCTTGCCGCTTCTACCGAATTATTTGCTACAGTTTTTTTTGCTTTGGATGCTGCTAATTCAAGCCTTTGTTGTATTTTCTTTAGTTCAGCGCTTTTGGATGCTAGAAGTGAAAGTTTTTTTACTGCTTCTTCAGCATTAGTAGCTGCTTTTTCAGCTCTGTTCAGTACTTCTTCCGCTTCAGCTTTTTTTGCTTCTTCTTCTTTTTTCGCTTTAAATCTTTTAATATTTTTTGATAATGCGATAATTACAGTAGTGATATCTTCTATTTTTTTGGTCGGTGATTCCTTTTCTGATTGAGATGACATTGGATTATCATTCTGGATAACATCATCATTCACAAAAATTTCATTCAATTCAGGTTCTAAGTCCTCTTGATCTTGTTTAATAGTTGGATCAAAAATAGGTATTATTTCTGGAACTGTTTTTTCTGGTTTTTCATTTTCCGGATAAGTAAAATCTGGTTTTCTTTGAATTATATTTCCCGGCTTATATTCCGAAAGAAAAAATGTTTTCATTTGTAAAGCCCTTGCTCCCATAGCATCAGCTTCTTTCTCCAAACCTTTATCATCATTTATAGGAACTCCTGTTTTGAACTGAGTCGTTGGTTTAACTCGGCCTTGTTTTTGCTGTACTACATGCCAAGCTTCATGTGGTAGATGTTTTTCTTGCCCTTTAGCCAGATGTATATCTGCACCTTGTGCATAAGCATGTGCTTGTAATTGTGCTGGCTTATCGGAATTATGATGTACCTTAACATCATCCATTGAAATTCCTGACAATTGCTCAATTCCTGATTTTAATTGGAAGGGTAAACCATTCTTAGGCGTATTTATTACTGCTTCAGAATTAATATTATTTTCCCCGGATGATTTTAATTGTGAAATATTTTTGGAAGGGGAGGTAATTGCTTTATTACTAATAGTAGTGACCTCCACTTGATTGTCAAGCGTTTGATTTAAGCCAATGGCTCCCTGACTTTTAGTACTATTAGGAATTTTCAAAATCAATAATGCTTAT
>JANQZX010000120.1:15797-17422 GCA_030728245.1 Saprospiraceae bacterium
AAATCTAAAAAAGTATTCTTTTTATTAAGTAATTTACCATTATTGTACCAATGCCGACCAAGTTCCTCACCTCCTCTGATATGGGTAATAACATACACAAATCCTCTGTCCAATAAGCTGAGTCTGGATGAACTAAAATAGGGATCTAAGCTAATGCCATAAGAGCCATAAGCGTATAATAAAAGTGGATGGTTATTTGGTGCACCAATATCTTTTCTATATACCATAGACATTGGAATTTGCGTTCCATCTTTACCTGGAACGAAAATCCTTTCTGAATGATAGTTTTCAGATTTGAAATCTCCAACTACCGTTTGTTGCTTTCTGAATTTTAATTTTTTTCCTTTCCAATCGTAGTCATAAACTGTCGAAGGAGTACTCATCGATTGGTATTGTATCCTGACAAAGGGTAAACCATGGCTAGGATTCATTCCTATGGAAGCCATGTAGGCATTTTCAGGGAATTCCAGCAGATGCGATTCACCCTCCAAATTGGATATAATTCTGATTTGTGTTAATCCATTTTGCCGCTGAGCTACCACCAGGCAATCATTAAAATGAAGGAATTGTTCCAATAAAATAGAAGAATCAGTTGGAATGACCATTTCCCATCTATCCATTGTTGTATTTCCTTCTTCACAGGACATAAGGCAAAAATTTTCCGCCTTATAATTTGTCAGAATATAAAAAGTGTCAATAAAATGATCTATCTGATATTCAATGTTCGTTTGTCTTTCTGAAAAAACCTGTGGTGATTCAAGCGGTGTATTTAAGGACAAATATAAATCTTCATTTGATATGGTTTGGGAAGAATGTATGATTAAAAATTTATTTGAACGCGATTTTGAAATGCTTACATAAAATGTGTCATCTGATTCGTTGTAAATTTCTACATCTTCACTGTCGGAAGTACCCAGTTTATGACGGCAAACGCAATAATCTCTCAGCGTGTCAATATCTTTTTTAACATAAAAGAAATAGAGATTATCTGTTGACCAGATACATTCTCCATTTGTATTTTTTATTATTTCAGGCTGGAAAACACCTGACTCAATATCTAATAATTTAAGATCATAAAGACGTCGGCTCACTGTGTCTTCAGAATAAACCAAATATTGATTGCAATTACTTGGATTAAAAGAGGAAAGTTGATAATACGAATGTCCTTCTGCCAGTTTGTTTTGGTCTAATAACAAAGTTTCTACCCTAAAATCTTCCCATTTACTTCTATATAAAAATGGATACTGTAGATTTTCTGCATAGCGGATCTGGTAGAAATAATCGTTCAGATAGAACGGTACAGAGGAATCATTCTGTTGAATTCTGGCTATTATTTCCTCATAAATTTCATTTTGCAATGAAACATAAGGTTCCAGGACCTGCTTTGTATAGTCATTTTCGGCGTCCAGATAATCAATGACCTCTTTATTCGTCCGGTCATTTAACCAAAAGTAAGAATCAATTCTTTCATCTCCGTGAGCAACTAAAACGGAAGGTTTTGCAGGTGCAATGGGAGGAACTAAATGGGATATTTTCATGTATTATTTTAATTGGGCTAAAACGCGGGACATTCTGGCAACAGCTTCTGTTAATTCAGCTTCAGAAGCTGCGTAAGAAATTCTAAA
>JANQZX010000121.1 GCA_030728245.1 Saprospiraceae bacterium
ATTTATGCTTTTTGTCAACTCACTGTTTGTCGAAAATAAATCGATACTATCAAGCCTTCTAACTATTTCAATATTAGACACAGAGGCAAATTCGGTTAAGCCCTCCGATAAAACAATCACATCCTGAATTGATAAACTATCCGCAAAAGGTATAATTCCTGGTTTTTTAACTTCTCCCAATATCGTAATATATCCAATGTCACTCATTTTCTCTTGCGACTGAATATGGATGATATCCCCTGCACTTAAATATATATCCTCTTTGTTCTGATTTGTCAAAGATAGAGATATAGATTCCATTTTCTGATTCAAGCCCTTCCTGTAGATTATAATTCTCTCTTTATAAGCGTCGGAGCTTAATCCACCTGCTAAAAACAACAGATCTTCGAGTTTAATCCCTTCCCTAAAAGGAAACGAACCAGGATTTTGAACCGAACCATTTATGGTAACGGAGGTTTCTTCTTCTAACTCAAAAATACTTTTTATAACCAACTCGTCATCTGATTGAAGTAATATATCCCCACTCTCACCCTCTAAAACGGATTTTAAATTCAATTTTATCACAGATTTCCTGTCATTTACCTCTAAACGAAATAACAAGGCTCTTTCTTGGTAAGCGTCAGGTTTTAATCCTGAGGCCAACTTAATTAAATCCTTTATTGATTTTGTAGTTTCCAGAGAATATGCGCCAGGCCTATAAACAGACCCAGAAACGGTAACTTTATTATTAAATCTATCTAAAACGAATCCAACGGACACTTTATCACCAGGAAGAAGGGAACATTTCGAAAAGTTTTCGTTCGTAATATCCATTACAATTTTCTCTTTATCTGTAAATCTCTCTATTTGAATTTGTGATTTGTAAGCACCCTCTTTAAAACCTCCCGCATATTGAATTAAATCGGCCAATTTTTCTCTATCAGAAAATTCATACATCATTGGCTTTTTGACTGCTCCACTAATATTCACTATATTTTCAGCCATTGGAATTCTAATAATATCCCGTTCTTCCAATCTATAATCTTTAGGTAAAATTCCTTTAGTAAGAAAAGGATAAAGATCAATAGTATCTAAAATTTTATTCCCTCTAATCAATTCAATATTCCTGAAAGAACCTACATCAGATGGACCTCCACAATCATACAAAACATTTAAGACGGTGGACAAGGAAGAGACATTATAATGACCTGGCTTTATAGCTTCTCCGGTTACTAATACTTGAATAGATCTAAATCGAGATAAATAAAGCGAAATTTTAGTCGAGCCAGATATAACCTGAGGATATATTTTAGCAAATAATGATTTAATCTTGAATTTGGCTTCACTCAAACTTAATCCAGAAACAAAGACGGGGCCAATGAGAGTTATTCTTACAAAACCCTCTGTTGAAACAAGTAACTCTTGTTGTCTGTCCTGAACGCCACTTAAATCTAACATTAACCTATCACCGGAACCAAGAATATAATTATCCGGACTTGGCATTCTTATTTCTGGTGTAAAGGAAATTTGATTTTGCAAAAATATTTCTCTTCCAAAAACATTTGATTTTACCGTAAGTTTGCCACTTAACAATTTTGATTTATCCGTTTTATCATTTTGGGGTAATGAATCTGCACCTTCAGAAAGAACCTCTTCCTCTTTTAAGTTTAGTTTTTCCCTTCTTTTGGTTAATAATTTTGAATTCAAGGCAAATAATTCACTATCCCCAAGTCCTCTTTTTCTTAATTCATCAGTTATTTGAAAATCACTCAGTCCATTTTCAATTCCTTTCTCAATCACGTAGTTAATTTCATTCTCAGGCAAGACAGGAACTCCAACCTGGGCAAAACCCCAAACTGGAAGAAAAAGGATAAAAAAGCAAAAAATATAATGTTGGAAAATGAAATTTTTATTTATCATTTTAAGGATGGTATTCATTAAAAAAATTAAGGCTTCGCCTTTCATAAGTCGCAAACAAATTATGAAAATAGAATATCTTATTGTTAACCAAATGTTTAACGCCAAAATCAACCTTTAAAAAATAATAATTAATTGACGCTAAAGTACTATTATTTTATGAATTAATTCAGAAAGTTCAGAATCAAAGTAAAAACCGCCGAAAATAACCCAATACAGGTATCAACACGCCCAATAATTTGGGGAGGTACCGCCACAATAACTGTCCGGGAAAAATTTTTACATTATTTTCTTGACAAGCCAGTAAGCATTCCTGATTAATTACCCTCAGGTTTTTTAATGAGAATTTACTCTTACCACCCGATCTCATGAAGATAAGCGGTCTATTAATCAGATAAAATTGCCAGTTACCTCTAATAAAACCTCGTAATAAAAATTCAAAATCTCCCGCTATTTCATAATGCTCCTTGTACAATCCAATTTCCAAATATTTCTTTTTTAACAGGAAAAATCCTGGATGCGGAGGCTGAATACCCCATTTAAAATGATTTGGCACCCAAAATTTTGTGGAATATTTCCTTATGATTTTATCTCCTGTCTGATGTGGAACATACCAAACGTCACCGAGAACTGCCTCTTTACCCCGTTGAAATAAAGCCATTACCTGATTCAATACCTGGTTGTTCGCATAATAATCATCACCATGCAATATTCCAATCACCTGACCCTTCGCCTGAAGAATTCCCTTATTTATTGCTGCATAAATACCCGTATCAGAACCTCTGATGATTATCCCATTAAAACAATCCGCTGATAATTTTTGTATAGTGCCATCTGTGGAATTTCCGTCCACAATGATATGTTCCACGAATTTATATTCTTGATTTTTTACCGCATTCACACAGGCTAAAATGGTTTTTTCACAATTCAATGTCGGCGTTATGATACTTATCCAGATATTTTCATGCATATTACTCTTACTTTTTAATTAAAATTTTTCCCATAATTAAATAATCCAGTTCCGTTCGCTGAAAACATCTGATAGCCTCCAGGGGAGAATTTATAATGGGCTCATTTTCATTAAATGAGGTATTTAATAGGGCAGGAATTCCCGATGTTTTATAAAATGAACTTATTAGTTGATAGAAAAGATCGTTATCTTCTTTTCTAACCGATTGAATACGAATACTTTGATCTATATGTAAAAGGGATTCGATTTGATTCAATGCCTTTCCATTAGGAATTAAAACCTGCTCCATGAAAGGTAGAAATTCGTTACATCCAATAAAATCTTGTTGACATTC